>NZ_NFIF01000010.1:0-130350 GCF_002161645.1 Blautia sp. An46
TGAAAAAGAAACGATTTGTGATCAGCATGAATCCGGAAGAGTTTTTGGAGCAGGTTTTGAATTTTTAAAAAGTCAATTTTTTTAAATGAGGGAGGAAAAAGATTCATGCGTACGTCGTGGGCTGGGGAGTTTTTGTCTTGAAATACCATTCTGGCTGTGCTATCATAAAAAACAATGACTGCTTAAGAAGAGAATATGGGCAGCAACGGGAGGGAAAAACCGTGAACAAATACGGAGTAAATGAATTAAGAAGAATGTTTTTAGAATTTTTTGAGAGCAAGGGACATCTGGCTATGAAGAGCTTTTCCCTGGTTCCTCACAATGATAAAAGTCTCCTTTTGATCAATTCCGGTATGGCGCCACTGAAGCCATACTTTACCGGAGCAGAGATTCCACCGAGACGGAGAGTGACAACCTGTCAGAAGTGTATCCGTACAGGAGATATCGAGAATGTGGGAAAGACTGCCCGCCACGGCACATTTTTTGAAATGCTGGGAAACTTTTCCTTTGGAGATTATTTCAAGCATGAAGCCATTGCCTGGTCCTGGGAATTCCTGACTGAGGTGGTAGGACTGGATCCGGAAAGACTGTACCCATCTGTTTATCTGGATGACGACGAGGCCTTTGATATCTGGAATAAGGAAATCGGCATACCGGCAGAAAGAATCTACCGTTTTGGAAAAGAAGATAATTTCTGGGAACATGGCGCAGGTCCCTGCGGTCCCTGTTCAGAGATTTACTATGACAGAGGAGAGAAATACGGCTGTGGAAAACCGGGCTGTACTGTAGGATGCGACTGTGACCGCTACATGGAAATCTGGAACAACGTATTTACTCAGTTTGATAATGATGGAGAGGGCCATTATACAGAACTGGAGCAGAAGAATATTGATACCGGTATGGGACTGGAGCGTCTGGCTTCTGTAGTCCAGGATGTAGATTCCATTTTTGATGTGGATACTCTTTGCGCCCTGAGAAATAAGGTATGTGAGCTGGCTCATACAGAGTATAAGAAAGACGAGGAGAAAGATGTTTCCATCCGTCTGATCACAGACCATATCCGTTCTGCTACTTTTATGATTTCAGATGGTATTATGCCTACCAATGAGGGCAGAGGCTATGTTCTCCGCCGTCTGATCCGCCGGGCTGCCCGTCACGGACGCCTTCTGGGAATCCAGGGCAAGTTCCTGGCAGAGTTAAGCGCCACTGTAATTGAAGGTTCCAAGGATGGATATCCGGAACTGGACGAGAAGAAGAGCTTTATCTTCCAGGTACTTACCAAGGAAGAAGAGCAGTTTAATAAAACCATTGACCAGGGTCTCCATATTCTGGGAGAGATGGAAGAGGCCATGGAAAAAGAAGGAAAGAAAGAGCTGTCAGGGGACGATGCCTTTAAGCTTTATGATACCTATGGATTCCCTCTGGATCTGACAAAAGAAATCCTGGAGGAGAAGGGATATACGGTAGATGAAGAAGGCTTTAAAAAATCTATGGATGTCCAGAGAGAAAAAGCCAGAAAAGCCAGAGAAGTTACCAACTATATGGGAGCAGACGCTACAGTATACGACGAGATCGATCCTTCCATTACCACAGAATTTGTAGGATATGACCATCTGGTATGGGATTCAAAAGTAACCGTTTTAACTACCCAGGAAGAGGTAACTGACGCCCTTACTGAGGACCAGAGAGGAACTGTGTTTGTAGAGGAAACTCCTTTCTATGCTACTATGGGCGGACAGGAAGGCGATAAGGGTATTATCACTATAGGAGATGCAGAATTCCAGGTTGAAGACACCATTCATTTAAGAGGCGGAAAAGTAGGACATGTAGGTATCCTTACCAAAGGAATGATCAAGGTAGGGGATGTGGTGACTCTTCATGTAGATGAGGCAGGAAGAGCAGACTGCTGTAAGAACCACAGTGCTACCCATCTGCTGCAGAAAGCCTTAAAAACCGTTTTGGGCTCTCACGTTGAGCAGAAAGGTTCTCTGGTAACTCCTGACAGACTTCGCTTTGACTTTGCTCATTTCCAGGCTATGACCCAGGAAGAATTGGCACAGACAGAAGCACTTGTAAACAAAGAGATTCAGGCAAATCTTCCTGTACAGACAGATATTATGACTATTGACGAGGCTAAGAAGACAGGGGCTATGGCTCTGTTTGGTGAGAAATACGGGGAGAAAGTCCGGGTAGTTTCTATGGGAGACTTCTCAAAAGAGCTTTGTGGAGGTACCCATGTGCCAAATACCGGTGTGATCACAACCTTTAAGATTGTATCAGAAAGCGGAATCGCTGCAGGCGTCCGTCGTATCGAGGCCCTTACCGGCGACGGCGTATTTGCTTACTATAAGGAAATTGAGAAACGCCAGGGAGAGATTGCAGCTATGCTGAAAACTACTCCGGCGGAGATCGAGGAGAAGATTGCCCATCTTCAGGCTGAGGTAAAGGCTCTTCACAGTGAAAACGAATCTTTGAAAGCAAAAATGGCTCAGGATGCTGTAGGAGATGTAATGAGCCAGGTACAGGAAATTAAAGGCGTCAAACTGCTGGCAACAGCCCTTGAAGATGTAGATATGAACGGTCTGAGAGATCTGGGCGACCAGTTAAAGGAAAAACTGGGCGAAGGTGTTGTTGTTTTAGCCAGCGTTAACGGTGGAAAAGTAAACCTTCTGGCAATGGTTACAGATCAGGCACAGAAAACAGGTGCCCATGCCGGAAATCTGATTAAAGGTATTGCGGCTATTGTAGGCGGAGGCGGCGGAGGCCGTCCGAATATGGCCCAGGCAGGTGGAAAAAATCCGGATAAAGTACCGGAAGCATTAAAGGCTGCAGGGAATATTTTGGCGGACCAGATAAAATAATGCAGGTTTTTAAGAAAAATTAATTCAAACCAGTTGACGTACGGGAAAAATCTGCTATAATGGTTTGTGTGCAAAAAAATACCCAGACAGTTGTATTATGCACAATTTACAGCTGGAGGGAGGTTAGGTGTGAGACTATGTCAAACGTAATCGTAAAAGAGAACGAGACTTTGGATAGCGCTTTACGTCGTTTCAAGCGTAGCTGTGCTAAGGCCGGCATTCAGCAGGAAATCCGTAAAAGAGAGCATTACGAGAAACCTAGTGTTCGTCGTAAGAAAAAATCTGAAGCAGCTAGAAAACGTAAATATAATTAATGTGCAGTAAAAGCCTCTGGAGCATACCAGAGGCTTTCTTACTTGACAAGGACAGATTTATGAAAAAGTTAGTAGACTTGTTATCCAACAGGCTGTTTGTTACAATAGTGGCGGTGCTTCTGCAGCTGGCCTGGATTTTTGCTCTGCTGTGGGGAGTGGGGGCTTTTTCCGGACACTTGATGAACCTGATCAATGTACTGAGCCTGATTTTGGTATTGTGGATAGTTAATAAAAAGAGCAATCCTTCCTATAAGCTGGCCTGGAGTATATTGATCCTGGCGGTGCCGGTCTTTGGCGTAATCATTTACCTTCTGTTTGGCCAGTCAAGAGTGGCTGGAAAAATGACCCAGGATTCCCAGACAGTAATGAAGAAAATCGCCAATTATTTTAAAGAGGATAAAAAGACCAGGGAGGCCCTGGAGAACACAGATCTGGGAGCCTCCATACAGTCTGCCTATATCCGGGATTTTGCAGGATTTCCTGTTCAGGGGAATACTACCACAAAGTATTACTCTGTGGGAGACGACATGTTCATCGATATGCTGGAAGATATGAAAAAAGCAGAGCATTATATTTTCCTGGAATATTTTATTATCCGGGAAGGCAGGATGTGGGGAGCGATCCTGGATGTTTTGGAAGAGAAAGTAAAACAGGGAGTGGATGTCCGACTTATATATGATGACATGGGCTGTGTAAATACCCTTCCCCATAAATATTATAAAAAGCTTCAGGCAAAGGGGATAAAATGTGCGGCATTTAATCCGGTAAGACCCATTCTGAATATTGTGCTGAATAACCGAGACCACAGAAAAATACTGGTAATTGATGGACACACCGGCTATACAGGAGGGCTCAACCTGGCAGATGAGTATATCAATGAGCTGGAGAGGTTTGGTCACTGGAAGGATACAGGGGTGCGGCTCTATGGTCAGGGTGTATGGAACCTTACGGTAATGTTCCTCCAGATGTGGTCAGTGATTACCAGGACCCAGGTTCAGTTTCCGGCTTATGGGCCATATATTTATCATACAGAGGAATTTGAAAATGATGGCTTTGTCCAGCCTTACGGAGATTCTCCTCTGGACGGGGAAGTAGTAGGAGAAAATGTATATCTGAATATGATTAATCAGGCTAAGAAATATGTATATATTTCTACGCCCTACCTGATTATAGATAATGAGATGATGACTGCTCTCTGTCTGGCTTCCAAGAAAGGGGTAGATGTTCGGATCATCACTCCTGGAATACCGGATAAGAAGATGGTATTTTTGCTGACACAGTCTTACTATGAGCAGCTGATCAGTGCAGGGGTAAGGATTTATGAATATACACCGGGATTTATTCATGCAAAGAACTTTGTCTGTGATGACGAGTTTGCGGCAGTGGGAACCATTAATCTGGATTACCGAAGTCTTTATCTGCATTTTGAATGCGGTGTATGGATGTACCAGAGCCAGGCAGTTGGCCAGGTAAAAGAGGATATGCTGAGGACTTTCGAGATTAGTGAAGAAATTACCCTTGATTGGTGCCTGAAACAAAATGTGGTCCGCAGGGCAGGGCAGAGTATTCTCCGGCTATTTGCTCCAATGCTTTAAAAAATTGCATATTTTACTGCTGCTTTGCTTACAATAATCTAAGAGGATTTTTGGAGCGCATTGTATGACAGGGAAAGCGGCGGGAGTTATCATGGCAGGGATTCTTATGATCTCTGCCATATTTGCAGGAGGAACGGTGTCTGTAAAGGCAGAAGGGGAGGAGCTGATCACATCTCCCCACGGAGTTCTAATGGAGGCCTCTACAGGACAGATTATTTACGAAAAAGATATGGATACGCAGGTGAAACCTGCCAGTATCACAAAGATTATGACACTTCTTCTGATCTTTGACGAATTGGCGAAAGGAACCATACATATGGAGGACCAGGTGGTTACCAGCGCTTATGCAAAATCTATGGGAGGCTCGCAGGTCTTTCTGGAAGAAGGAGAAAAACAGACTGTGGAGACCATGATTAAATGTATCGTCATAGCTTCCGGCAACGATGCCAGTGTGGCCATGGCAGAGCACATTGCAGGCAGCGAGGGAGAATTTGTCAAAAGAATGAATGAACGTGGGGCAGGACTTGGCATGGAGAATACCCATTTTGAGGATTGCTGCGGGCTGACAGAATCGGATAATCATTATACCAGCGCCCATGATGTAGCCATTATGTCCAGGGAACTGGTGACCAGATATCCCAAAGTCCTGGAATATTCCTCTGTGTGGATGGAAAACATTACCCATGAGACGGACAAAGGAACTTCTGAATTTGGGTTGACCAATACGAATAAATTGATTCGCAGCTATGACGGCTGCGTGGGACTGAAGACCGGAAGTACCAGTGTGGCAAAATACTGTGTCAGCGCTGTGGCTCAGAGAGATGGCATTACATTGATCAGTGTAGTCATGACGGCTCCAGATTATAAGGTGCGTTTTACCGATGCGGCAGCTATGCTGAATCTTGGCTTTGGAAGCTGCCAGCTTTATACAGACAGCGAACCGGAAGGGCTGCCCCAAATACCTGTAGAGGGAGGGGTGGAAGAACAGGTTCCCTGTGAGTATAAGGAAGAATTCCGATATCTGGATACCACGGGAGCCTCTCTTGAAAATGTGGAAAAGAAAATTGTGCTTCCCGAATCTGTGCAGGCCCCGGTGGCTCAGGGGGATAAGGCAGGAACAGCGGAATATTATCTGGATGGGGAAAAGATCGGCAGTGTAGACCTGATTTTCAGTCAGGACTGCAGGGAAGCTGGTTATACAGACTGCCTGAAAAAGGTTTGGGATATTTTTTTATAAAAATACCTATTGCAAGCCTTTACTTTTTATACTATAATGACCAGGCTGTAAACGAGCTGTCGCATTAATCAAAATCAAGAATATTTTTAATGTGACAGTTCCTTGAGCTAGAAATACAGGAGTATAAGTATTTGGAGATAGCATGGCAAGAAAAGAATTACAGATTGATATGACGGCTGGAAACCCGGCTAAAATTATTTTGAATTTTACTATACCGATTTTTATAGGAAATATTTTTCAACAGTTTTATAACATGGCGGATACCATCATTGTAGGAAAATTTGTGGGAACGGGGGCCTTGGCTGCCGTTGGAAGTGTTGGCACCATTGTCTTTCTGATCATCGGATTTCTTCAGGGACTGACAGCAGGATTTTCTGTACTGACTGCCCAGCGTTTTGGCGCGGGAGATATGGAAAACATGAGAAAATCCGTGGGCACCGCCTGCATTTTATCTCTGATCATTACAGTGGTGATGACGGCGGGAAGTATGCTGAGTATGAATTGGCTCCTTCATTTTATGAATACGCCGGAGGATATTTTTGCGGATGCTTATGCCTATATCATGATCATCTGCGGAGGAATTGCTGCCACTGTGCTTTATAATCTTCTTTCCGGAATCCTCCGTGCTTTGGGAGACAGCAAGACACCGTTATACTTTCTGATATTGTCTGCAGTGCTGAATATAGGACTTGACTTATTTTTGATCATTGTTTTTCATATGGGTGTAGCAGGAGCTGCCTATGCAACGGTAATCTCCCAGGGCGTATCCGGTATAGGATGTCTGATTTATATTATAAAAAAGGTGCCTCTTCTGAGGATGAAGAAGGAAGATTTCCGGCCAAGAGGATATCTGGTAAAGATGGAGATGGCAGTGGGATTTCCTATGGCTCTTCAGTATTCTATTACTGCAGTAGGAACTATGATGGTCCAGTCTTCCCTGAATCTGCTGGGCTCTTTGTCCGTGGCAGCATTTACTGCAGCCAATAAGATTGAATCCATAGGAACCCAGGCATATGTGGCATTAGGGACTACTATGGCAACTTATTGTGCGCAGAATATCGGAGCCGGAGATATAAAGAGAATCCGTCAGGGATTTAGAAATGCTACAGTTATGGGCTGTGTTTATGGTGTTATCCTGGCTGTTCCCATGATGACGGTAGGAAAATATCTGGCATACCTTTTTGTTTCTCAGGATGTAGAAGCTATTATTGGCCAGGTAGACATTTATTTGAAATGTGTGGGACTGTTTCTGATTCCTCTGACTGTGGTGAATGTTTACCGCAACGGGATTCAGGGAATGGGATATGGATTTTTGCCTATGCTGGCAGGTGTTGCAGAACTTTTAGGAAGAGGCGCCGTAGCTTTCTGGGCAGCAGGGCAGAGAAGTTATGTGGGGGCCTGCATGGCCAGTCCCATAGCCTGGATATTGGCAGGAAGTCTGCTGCTGGTTATGTATTTTCGGATTATGAAGAGTCAGAGCAGATACGGGAATTTAGAATGAGGATTAAAATAGAGAGAACAGGAGGGAGGGCCTTTTGGGTTCTCTCTTTCTTTTTACAAAGAAATGCGGTAAGATATAAGAAAATTTGAGAGGTAAAAAAGTGAAGAAATTTGTTACAGTAAAATACCAAATAGATTCAGATAAAATAAAGTGTCCTTTTACTGTAGTCATGGTCAGTGACCTGCACAATGTGGTCTTTGGAGAAAAGAACAGCCAGCTTCTGAAAAAAATCGGGGAGATTGCTCCAGATTTTCTGGTGATTGCAGGAGATCTGGTCCTGGGCAAGCCGGAAGCTTCCCTGAAAGAGCCAGAGGAATTTTTAAAACAGGCGCTGAAGATTGCCCCTGTTTTTTACGCTCCAGGCAATCATGAGCAGAGAATGAAGCTTTATCCCCAGACTTATGGAAAGGCTTATATAGGCTATGAGAAAAGGATTCAGAGAATGGGCGTAAAGCTCTTGGAAAACCGGACGGAAATCATACAGATAAAAGGTCAGGATGTGGCGGTTACAGGTCTGGAGCTGCCCTATGAATATTATCTGAAAAGAAAGCAGAAGACATTGGAGAAGAGAGAACTTACCAGACTTCTGGGAAAGCCGAAAAAGGACTGCTTCCAGATTCTCCTTGCCCATACGCCAAAATATGGAAAGACTTATCTAGAGTGGGGAGGAGATCTGATTTTTTCCGGCCACTATCATGGAGGTATGGTCCGGCTGCCTTTTTTCGGAGGTGTGGTCAGTCCGGACCTGCGGCTTTTCCCAAGATTCTCCCATGGGAAATTTACACAGGAAGACAGGCATCTTATCGTAGGAGCAGGACTGGGGGAACATACCATACCCCTTCGGATATTTAACCCCAGAGAACTGGTGGTTGTTTGTTGCACCCCAAAGGATGGACAGGAGAAAGGAAAGACAAAATGAGCAGAGAGAGTTTAAAAGCTATCGGAGATAATATAGAAAAGGTAATTATAGGAAAGAGGGATGTTATCGATCTCATACTTGCCGCAATAGTATCTCAGGGACATGTGCTGCTGGAGGATGTGCCTGGTACGGGAAAGACCAAGCTGGCCAAGGCTCTGGCAAGATCTGTGGAAGGGAGATTTTCCCGTATTCAGTTTACTCCGGATTTACTGCCATCGGATGTGACAGGTATGAATTATTATAACCAGAAAGAAGGGGAGTTTCGTTTTAAACCGGGACCAGTGTTCTGCCACGTGCTGCTGGCGGACGAAATCAACCGGGCAGCACCCCGTACCCAGTCCAGTCTTCTGGAATGTATGGAGGAAAAGCAGGTAACTACGGAAGGAGAAACCAGAAAGCTGGAGGCTCCCTTTTTTGTTATCGCAACTCAGAATCCCATTGAAAATGCAGGAACCTTTCCCCTTCCTGAAGCCCAGATGGACCGTTTTCTCATGAGACTGTCTCTGGGAATGCCAACCAGAGAAGAAGAACTCCAGATTCTGGAGCGTTTTGAAAGAGCGGACCCTCTGGACAGTCTGGAGCCGGTGAGCACGGTGGAAGAGCTGAGAAAAGACCAGGAGGAATATAAAAAGGTTTATGTACATCCGGAGCTGAAAGGCTATCTGACAGATATCTGCGAGAGGACCAGAAATATGGGAGAAATCCTTGGAGGGGTCAGCCCCAGAGGAACCATAGCTCTTTACCAGGCTGTACGGGCCTGGGCCTATATCCAGGGAAGAGAGTATGTGGTTCCTGAAGATATTAAGAAGCTGGCTGTGCCGGTGCTTTCTCACCGTCTGATCCTGGGCGGAGGCTTTCTGAAGGGGGAAGAGCTGATTCGCCGGATATTGAAAGAGACTGACGTACCAACGGAAGAATGGGGAAAATGAGATGATTTTTTTGCTCATACTGGCAGGAGGGATACTGGCCCAGTTCCTGGCAGGAATATATTATGAAAAAAACTGGAGAAAAGGACTGAAAGTGGAGGTCCATTTCCAAGGGGAGCCTATCTTTCAGGGAGAAGAAGGCTTTCTTACCGAAACCATAGAAAATGCCAAAAGGCTGTTTCTGCCAACCCTTCAGGCAGGATTTTCCGTAAGCAGGAATCTTTCTTTTGGACAGGAAGAGAATACCAGTATGTCGGATCAGAGCTATAAAAGGGATATTTTTTCCGTTATGGGGAGACAGAGGATTATCCGCCAGGTCCCTTTTATGGCTGTAAGGCGGGGATACTACGAAATACAGAAAGTGGACCTGGTAACCAGGGGAATCCTTTTGAATGGAGAGATGTATCATACGGTTCCTGCCAGTACATATCTCTATGTATATCCTAAAAGACTTTCAGGAGAAAACTGGGAAATGCTTTTTCGGCGGATTTCAGGAATCTACGAGTCCAGAAAAAGACTTCTGGAGGATCCCTTTCAGTTTCGCGGCATCCGGGAGTATACCCCGGAAGACCCTATGAATAAGATTAACTGGAAGGCCAGTGCCAGGACCGGCAGTCTTATGGTGAACCAGTTAAACTCAGCGGTGTCTGGCAATGTGTATATTCTTTTAGATGTGGAAGATGAGACGGTATGGAAATATGAGGAAATCCATGAAGAAGGAATCCGTCTGGCTGCAGCTGCAGCGGAATATTTTTTATCCAGAGGGATTGATGTAGGACTGATTACCAATGGAAAAGACTGCAAAGAAAAGTCCGAGATTTTTCTGGCCGGACAGTCTGGCAGAGGACAGAGGGAAAAACTTTTTCAATGTCTTTCCAGGATTGATCTGGGACAAGACTGCAGGAAATTTTCCGACTGCCTGGAGGGAAAAAAGGAGTTTCTTTTATCAAGAGAAAGCCTCTGCATTCTCATTACAAAAAATCAGTATGGAGAGCTGGAAGAGATTATGGCAGAACTGGGAGAAAAAAATCAGGGTAGCGTTTATCTGGCTACGCTGTATTCAGAGATGGAGCTGAAAATAAAAAGAAAACAAAGGATGGAAGTCCTTCGCTGGGAGGTGAAGAGATGAAGGAAGACAAAATTCTGAAAATATATGGCTTTCTTCACCTGTGGCTTTTTATGACAGGCATTCTTCTTCTACTTCTGCATTTGGGAGATGGGTTATATGCAGGAACTCCGGTAAAGATTTTCTGCATGCTCATATCTGCCCCGGTCTTCCGGGAAGTATCGATGAGAGGAAAGAAAATCTGGAGTTATCTGGCTGTATCATTTTTGATTCTGGCAGGTTTCTGGCTTTTGGGAAAGGCGGGATGGGAAAGAGGCTGTCTTCTTCTGGGTGTCCTTTTCTTTCTGACCCTGTTTTTTGTACAGAGGATAAAGGGGAACAGAAAGGCTTTTTTTCGGCCTTCTTATCCCTGCCTGCTGGTTTTTGCACTGGAATATATTTTTGCTCTGGAGTATGGGCTGGAAATCTTTCAGAATGTGTTTCTGGTCTTTGCCGGGTGTTATTGGCTTTTGATTCTGTGGTGCCGGAACAGGGAAGGTTTTCTGGAATACTGCGGCGCTCATGAAAAATTATACCGGTTTCCAAAACAGGGAATTGCTTATGGAAACCGGCTGATGCTGATCTTTCTCACAGGACTGACTGTGGGCTGCATGGTTATCCTGCCTTTTCTGGAAATTGACAGGGGAATCCTGGCTGTACTGGAGCTGCTGAGGCGGTTTCTGGCGATGCTCCTGTCTGGTGAAAGAGAAGCTCCGGAGCCGGAAGAACTGCCCCAGGAGGATATGGGAGCCCAGCCCCCTTTTCTGGGAGCCGGAGAAGAACCCTCTCCTCTGCTGACAGCTATTTGGGAAGTGCTGGAAAAAATATTAATCGCAGCATTCGTTCTGGCCATCCTGGGAGGAATCTGTGTGTTTCTTTACTGGTTGTATAGGAAATATAACAGTGAGACTGAAGTCAATGGGGATATACTGGAAAGCCTGGATGTTTCCAGAAAGGAAAAGACTGAGAAACTGGGAAAAAGCCGGATGCCGAGGTTGGGATTCTTTTGGGGCAGGACGCCTGAGGCCAGAATACGGAAATCTTACCGGCAAAAAATTATGAGAGAAGGGAAACCTTCTGCCGTCTTCACCCCCATGGAACTGGAGGAAGCAGCAGGTCTTCCAGAAGGGGAGGAAAGAGAAGAGTTTCACAGCCTTTACGAAAAGGCCAGATACGGAAATGCTCCCTGCTCCCAGGAAGAGGCCAGGCGCATGGGGGAGCTGGAGAGGGTGGACTTTTCCTGAAAAATAGTGTAGAATGGCACATAGCGAAAAAAAGAGGTAAGGAAATATGGGAACTGGAATTCCGGTAAAACTCCAGGTGTTTGAAGGTCCTCTGGATCTTCTTCTCCATCTGATCGAGAAAAATAAAGTGAATATCTATGATATACCGATTGCTGAGATCACAGATCAGTACATGGAGTATATCCATCAGATGCAGCAGGAAGACCTGAATATCATGAGTGAGTTTATGGTAATGGCAGCAACGCTGATTTCTATCAAGTGCCGGATGCTCCTGCCGAAAGAGGTAAACGAAGAGGGAGAGGAAGAGGACCCAAGGGAGGAACTGGTCCGTCAGCTCCTGGAATATAAGATGTATAAATACATGTCCTATGAACTCCGGGATCGAATGGCGGCAGCGGCGAAAAATGTGTATAAAGCCCCTACGGTTCCCAAGGAAGTACTGGCCTACAGAGAACCGGTGGACCCGGAAGAACTTCTGAAGGGCATTACCTTGGCAAAACTCAATGATATTTTCCAGAGCGTTATCCGCAGACAGGAGGATAAGGTAGACCCTATCCGGAGCAAATTTGGAAAAATCGAGAAGGAAGAGATCAGTCTTCCTGACAAAATGGAAGAGGTAGAGGACTATGCAAGGAGCCACAGATACTTCGGCTTTCGAGATCTGCTCTCAAGACAGTCCAGCAAGGTCCAGGTGATCGTTACCTTTCTTTCCATCCTGGAATTGATGAAGATGGGAAAAATCCGTATCAGCCAGAAAGAAACTTTCGGGGAAATTTATATTGAAAGCTGCATGAAAGGATAGAATCAATGGAACTGAAAAAAATCGAGGGTGCCATAGAGGCCATACTCTTTGCCATGGGAGACGCAGTATCATTAAGAGATATTGCCAAGACTATTGGTCATGATATGGAAACTACGAAAAAAATCATTCGAAATATGATGCTGAAATATCAGACAGAAGACAGAGGCATTAAGATCATTGAGCTGGAAGACTCCTTTCAGATGTGTTCAAAGGAAGAATACTATGATTATCTGGTGGCCATGGCACTTCAGCCTAAGAAGGCGGTTCTGTCCGATGTCATGTTGGAGACTCTGTCCATTATTGCTTATAAGCAGCCTGTTACAAAACTGGAGATTGAGAAAATCCGGGGCGTGAAAAGTGACCATGCAGTGAATAAGCTGGTTGAATACGGACTGGTGAGAGAGGTAGGCCGTCTGGATGCTCCGGGAAGACCGATTTTGTTTGGGACCACAGAGGAATTTCTCAGAAATTTTGGCGTTCAGGGTCTGGACGACCTGCCGGAGATCGATCCGGTACAGATTGAAGATTTTAAAGCAGAGGCAGAGGAGGAGATCCAGCTTCAGCTTGATGTTTAAAGAGATACTGCAGACGGGAGGAAGACCTGTTTGTGGTATCTTTTTTTGGGCCTGTTCATAACCTTTATAATAAGAAGGAGAGACAGGTATGAAAAAAGCTGGGAAAATATGGATAATAGGAATTCTGATCTGCCTGGAGATCATTCTTCTTCCCTGGCAGGTCTATGGAGAAGAAGTTCAGGAGCCGGACAGCCTGTATGCCCTGTCTGCAGTGCTCATGGACGGTGATTCAGGAAGGGTACTCTTTGAAAAGAACGGGGAGGAACAGAGACCAATGGCCAGTACCACTAAAGTGATGACCTGTATTCTGGTACTGGAATCGGGAAGGACAGGGGAGACAGCCCAAACTTCTGCCTATGCCGCATCTATGCCGGAAGTGCATATGGGAGCCAGAGAGGGCGAGAGTTATGGCGTCAGAGATCTTCTCTATGCCCTGATGCTGGAAAGTTACAATGACGCAGCGGTGATCCTGGCAGAGCATATCGGGGGAAGCACAGAAGGATTTGCAGATATGATGAACGAGAAAGCCAGGGAAATCAGCTGTGAGGATACATGGTTTATCACCCCCAATGGCCTGGACGCCCAGGCAGAAACAGAAGAAGGGGTAAAGATACATTCTACCACAGCAGAAGATCTGGCCAGAATCCTTCGCTACTGCATAAGAGAATCTTCTGCCAGGGAAGAGTTTCTGGAAATTACCCGTACGCCGTCTTACACTTTTACAGACTCTTCAGGAAACAAAACCATCTCCTGCACCAACCACAATGCTTTTCTGAGCATGATGGAAGGGGCGTTGACGGGAAAAACGGGATTTACCGCAGATGCAGGCTACTGTTATGTAGGGGCTCTTGAGAGAGAGGGCAGGACTTTGATCGTGGCCCTGCTGGGCTGCGGCTGGCCTAACAATAAAAATTATAAATGGTCAGATACCAGAAAGCTGATGGAATACGGACTGGAAAACTATACCTGGCAGAGCTTTGCCCAGGCTGAACTTCCTCAGATTCCACAGTATCTGCCGGTAGAAAATGGACAGACGGAGATACTGGGAGTCCCGGCCCAGGTGGCGGTTTCCCTGGAGGAACTTTCTCAGGAAGAAGGAATGCTCATCAGGAAAGACGAAAAACTGGAGGCGGTTGTGGAGATAGAGCAGAGCCTTCAGGCACCAGTAAAAGAAGGAGAAAAAGCCGGAGAGATTTTATATCAGGTAAATGGTCAGACCTGGAAGACCAGGGAGATCCATACGGCGGCTTCTCTGGAAAAAATTGATTTTCCCTGGTGTCTGGAGGAGACCTTAAAGAGACTGGTATTTGCTCCGTGACCGTGATAAAATAGTTATAAAACTACGAATATAGGAGGAATGGATGATGAATGCAGCTATGGAAAATATTCTTACAAGAAGAAGTGTCAGAGCCTTTGAGGAGAAAGAAATCCCCAGAGAAGAACTGGAGCAGATTGCAAAAGCTGCGATCTATGCGCCAAGTGGACAGAACAAACAAACCTGGAAGATAACTGTAGTTACAGACCGGACTAAGATCCAGGCACTGGCAAAGGCTGTAGGAGAAAAACTGGGAAGAGAGGGGTATGATATGTACAGTCCGCAAGTCCTGGTAATCCCTTCCAATGATAGAGATAATCACCACTCTCAGGATGATAATGCCTGTGCTATGGAAAACATTATGCTGGCGGCCCATTCCTTCGGAATTGGTTCTGTTTGGATCAATCAGGTAAGAGATGTCTGCGACGTCCAGGAAGTGAGAGCTATTTTGAGAGGCTGGGAGATCCCGGACAATCATGTGATATTTGGAATCGCTGCCCTGGGATATGCGAAGACTCCTGTTACTCAGAATCCTGAGAAAAAAGGGCAGATACATTTTGTGGATTAAGGATAGAAACAAGATGAAACCAATCATAATGGACTTTTCCGGCATCTACCGGGAAGAAAATTTTTTGAAAGAGGAAGAGGCTTTGTGGCTGGATTTTCGAAAGCTTCAGGGAGTAAACTGTTACTGTACCCAGGAGGCAGAGGATGAGATTAAAGAAAAGATTTACAGTCTGCCTTTTCAGGGAATCCATTTTCTGGATTCCGGCAATTATCATTACCTTACAAAATTCTGGCTGGAGAAAATCCAGAAGCCTTTTTCCCTTCTGGTATTCGACAATCATACAGATATGCAGGAGGCAGCCTTTTTCGGGCTGCTTTCCTGCGGCAGCTGGGCTGGAGAGGTCCTGGAAAGCCATACATTCCTTTCCAGTATGTGTGCAGCAGGCCCTCCTGAAAAAGCCTTTGAAGAATATCATGGCCCAGGCAGGGAGAAACTGACCTGCATCAGCAGGGAAGAACTGTCGATAAAGGGAGAAAATCTCTTTCTGGAATTTCTGGAGACAAATAGAGACGTGCCTTTGTACATCTCTATAGATAAAGATGTTTTAAGAGAAGAGGATGCCAGGACCAACTGGGACCAGGGAGTGCTTTCTCTGGAACAACTTTTAAAATGGCTGGAACTGGCCTTTGAAAAAAGGAAAATCTTGGGAGTAGATATCTGTGGAGAAAATCCTCCGGATACAGCCAGGCCTCTTTCAGGAGAAGAGCTGAAGATTAATTCCCGGACAAACAGAGAACTGTTATCCTTTTTAAAAAATAAATAAAAAAGCAAGTTATACTTGACTAATTTAATCCAAATTCGTTATAATTTTAACATACAATTATTTACATAGGAGGAATTTAAGAAATGAACCAGTGTTATGGATGCAATACCTGTGCCAGTGCAGACAAGCCTTTGGAGGGATTTATCCGCAGCCTTCCCATGGAGACTTCTCATCACAGAGTAGAAGGACAGAGCACCAAATGCGGCTTCGGCCTTCAGGGTGTGTGCTGCCGTCTCTGCGCTAACGGCCCATGCCGGATCACACCAAAAGCTCCCAAAGGAATCTGCGGTGCTACTGCAGATGTTATCGTGGCAAGAAACTTCCTGCGGGCAGTTGCCAGCGGTTCCGGCTGCTATATCCACATTGTAGAAAATACAGCTCTGAATGTGAAGAAAACAGCTGAGATCAAGGGAGAGATCAAAGGGGAGAAATCCCTGGCAAAACTGGCAGAGATTTTCGGTGTACAGGGAACCGACAAGTGGGATACTGCAAAACAGGTAGCCCAGATGGTCCTGGACGATCTGTATAAACCGGAATACGAAAAAATGGAACTGGTAGAAAAAATGGCTTACGGCCCCAGATTTAAGAGATGGCAGGAACTGAATATCCTTCCCGGAGGAGCCAAAGGCGAAGTGTTCCATGGCGTGGTGAAATGTTCCACAAACCTGAATTCTGACCCTGTAGATATGTATACAGACTGCCTGAAACTGGGTATTTCCACAGGTATCTACGGACTGACACTGACAAACCTGCTGAACGACGTACTTTTAGGAGAACCGGAACTTCGCATGGCACCGGTAGGCCTTCGTGTGATTGACCCGGATTATATCAACATTATGATCACAGGACATCAGCACACGATTTTCGTAGATCTTCAGGAGAGACTTACTTCCAAAGAAGCTGTTGCAAAAGCTCAGGCAGCAGGAGCCAAAGGCTTTAAGCTGGTTGGCTGTACCTGCGTGGGACAGGATCTTCAGCTTAGAGGCGCTCATTATACAGAAGTATTTGACGGCCATGCAGGAAACAACTACACCAGTGAAGCTGTTCTTGCCACAGGCGGCATTGACGCTGTTCTTTCTGAGTTTAACTGTACTCTTCCAGGCATTGAGCCTATCTGTGATGAACTGATGATCAAACAGATCTGTCTGGATGATGTAGCAAAGAAGGCCAATGCAGAGCTGAAACCTTTCAAATTTGAAGAGAGAGAAAAACAGAGCGAAGAGATTATTGACGAGATCGTAGAAGCTTATAAAGCAAGAAGAGGCAAAGTAACCATGAATCTTCAGCCGGAACATGGAAACGACCACACTCTTACCGGTGTTTCCGAAGGTTCCTTAAAGGAATTCCTGGGAGGAAACTGGAAACCTCTTATCGACCTTATCGTATCCGGAGATATTAAAGGTGTTGCCGGCGTGGTAGGATGCTCCAACCTGACAGCAGGGGGCCATGACGTTCTTACAGTAGACCTGGTAAAAGAACTGATCTCCAGAGACATTATCGTTCTCACAGCAGGATGTTCTTCAGGGGGAATCGAAAACTGCGGTCTGATGACGCCGGAAGCAGCAAAACTGGCAGGACCAAAGCTCCGTGCAGTCTGCGAAAAACTGAATATTCCTCCAGTGCTGAACTTTGGTCCATGTCTGGCTATCGGACGTCTGGAAATCGTTGCCACAGAGCTGGCAGAAGCTCTGGGAATCGATATTCCTCAGCTTCCGCTGGTACTTTCTGCCGCACAGTGGCTGGAAGAGCAGGCTCTGGCAGACGGATGCTTCGGCCTGGCCCTGGGACTGCCCCTTCATTTAGGACTGCCGCCTTTCGTTACAGGAAGCGATCTGGCAGTGAAACTTCTTACGGAAGATATGAAGAGCCTTACCGGCGGACAGGTGATCATTAACCCGGACGCTAAGGCAAGTGCAGATATCCTGGAAAAGATCATTGAGGAGAAACGTGCAGGTTTAAATATTTAAAAGACAGGAGCCTAAGATGAAGAGAATAATGATAGACGCCTCGAAATGCGACGGCTGCAAGAGCTGCTCCGTGGCATGTATGCAGGCCCACAGAAAAGATGAAGGCGATGTCTATACACTGGATCTCACAGACATTGCCAATGAGACCAGGAATTTTATCTATAAAAATCCTGATGGAAGTTATACTCCGGTGTTCTGCAGACACTGTGACCAGCCGGAGTGTGTCATGTCCTGTATGAGCGGCGCTCTTGCCAAAGACCCGGAAACAGGCCATGTACAGTACGATGAGAAGAAGTGCGGTTCCTGCTTTATGTGCGTGATGAACTGTCCTTACGGCGTACTGAAACCTGATGACAGCACCCGCAGCAAGGTGATCAAATGTGATTTCTGCATTGACAAGGGAGAAGATCCCAGCTGCGTAAAGGCCTGTCCAAAGCAGGCTATCTGGGTTGAGGAGGTGTAGAGATGGAATATGTGATCTTAGGAGCAGGAGCAGCAGGCATTACTGCTGCAAAGACTATCCGGAAAGCAGACAAAAATGGAAAGATTACGGTGATCTCTACAGATACTCAGGTACATTCCAGATGTATGCTTCATAAATATCTCAGTCACGAAAGAGATGCTGCAGGGATCAGCTTTGTGGATCCGGACTTTTTCGAGAAAAATCAGATCACCTGGCTGCAG
The DNA here is from genome assembly GCF_002161645.1 of Blautia sp. An46. Lineage (NCBI taxonomy): Bacteria > Bacillati > Bacillota > Clostridia > Lachnospirales > Lachnospiraceae > Blautia > Blautia sp. An46. The sequence goes on from NZ_NFIF01000010.1 coordinate 18,377, forward strand.
GGAAAAACCGTAAACCGTCTGGATACCCAGGGGAAAAAGGTTTATACCGACCAGGGAGATGAAGTAAGCTATGACCGTCTTCTCATTGCCACAGGAGCAGAGAGCTTTATCCCACCGGTGGGAAATTTAAGAGAAGCTGAAAATGTTTTCGGACTCCGTCATTTAAGAGACGCCCAGGCTATTGATGAGCTAGCCAAGGATGCGGAAAATATTGTGATCATCGGTTCCGGTCTGGTTGGTCTGGATGCAGCCTATGGTCTGATGGAGACTGGAAAGAAAGTATCCATTGTAGAGATGGCAGACCAGATCCTGCCCGTACAGCTTGATAAGACGGCGGCTTTTGAATATCAGAAACGCTTTGAAGGAGCAGGAGCCCGGTTCTATCTGGGAAGAAAGGCTGCGGACACCATTATGGGAGAAGATAAGAACATTCATGAGATTGTCCTGGATAATGGAGAAAAGCTGGCCTGTGACCTGATCATTGTGGCTGCCGGCGTCCGGTCTGCAGTTGCAGGAATGGAAGGAGAAGGGATCGTCATTGACCGTGGAATTAAGGTAGACGATTATCTTCAGACAGGAGCCGAAGGAGTATATGCGGCAGGTGATGTAACCGGCCTTTCCGGTATCTGGCCAAACGCTCAGAAGCAGGGAGAAACGGCGGCTCTGAATATGTGCGGTTCTCATGTAGAATACACAGACCGTTATGCCATTAAGAATACCATTAACTTCTTCGGACTGGTTTCTATGTGTGTAGGTGTGATCCTTCCTCAGGAGGGCGATGTGGTCATTGCCAGAGAGGATTCCAGAAACTACAAACGTGTAGTCCTTCGGGATGGAAAGGTAGTTGGCGTTCTTCTCCAGGGAGATATTTCCCACGGCGGAATATGGCAGTATCTGATCAAAAATCAGATTTCCATATCCGGGATCCAGAAAGATATCTTTGACCTGAACTTCGGAGATTTCTATGGTATTAAGGACAATGGAGAATACCAGTGGAGAATGAAAGCCATAAGCAGATAAACCGGATTACTGCGTCATTGCAAGTTGTTAAAGTGCCCTTGACAAAGCCGGCAAGGTTTCTGTATACTGGTCTTCGTAAATGAGAAAAGCGAAGATGGGAACAAGTAGTATGCAGAGAGACCTACAGAAAGGAGCCGGCAGATGAGAGGCCCAGGAGAACTGCAGTGCGAATACCTCCCGGAGCTTCACACCGAAAAGCAATGAGTAGGCTGTGACGTTTTGGTGTACGTTACAACACTTTGAGTATCGCGTAAGCTGTACTTGCAGAGGCAGGCAGTGTGAGCTGTCTGTGAATAAAGGTGGTAACACGGGAATCTATAAGCTCTCGTCCTTTTGTAACAGGAAGGACGGGGGCTTTTTATCATTGTGGGGACTGCCCTGTAAAAGTTTTGCAGAATATTTACTATGTTTTCTTGAACAGTCTGGGGGAGCTATCGCATTAAACAAAATCGAGAATATTTATGTATTTTATTGCTCAGTCTGCGCCGCTTTGAGCCTGTAGTCTCAAAGCTGTGCTCGACAAATTCGCATAAAATACATAAATATTCCTGACACATGTTTAATGCGACAACTCCTGCTCGACAAATTTGCAGAAAACATAGCAAATATTCTCTGTAATTCTTCGAGGGCAGTTGAAAATGATAAAAGTTTGTGAGCTGTTTATCGGACAGACGATAGCGTCCTTCAGAAAAAAGCAAAAACTGTGGCAGCTGTTATTTGTATACTGCCATGGTCAAGTAAAGAGAAAAGGAGAATCTAAGATGAAAATTTATGAGGAATTGCAGGCCAGGGGGCTGATCGCACAGGTGACGGATGAGGAAGAGATCAGGGAATTGATCAACAACGGAAAGGCAACTTTTTATATCGGGTTTGACCCTACGGCGGACAGCCTTCATGTGGGGCATTTTATGGCTCTGTGTCTGATGAAGCGCCTTCAGATGGCGGGAAATAAGCCTATCGCTCTGATTGGCGGAGGCACCGGTTATATCGGGGATCCTTCCGGAAGATCGGATATGCGTTCTATGATGACGGCGGAGACTATTCAGCACAACTGTGACTGCTTTAAGAAACAGATGGAAAGATTCATTGATTTTTCTGATGGAAAAGCCCTTATGGTAAATAATGCAGAGTGGCTGTTAGATCTGAATTACATTGACTTTTTAAGAGAGGTAGGCCCTCACTTCTCGGTAAACCGTATGCTTACTGCAGAATGCTATAAGCAGCGTATGGAGAAGGGCCTGAGCTTTCTGGAGTTTAACTATATGATCATGCAGAGCTATGATTTCTACATGCTGTATCAGAAATATGGCTGCAATATGCAGTTCGGCGGAGATGACCAGTGGAGCAATATGCTGGGCGGTACAGAACTGATCCGGAGAAAGCTGGGCAAGAACGCCTGTGCCATGACCATTACCCTTCTTCTGAATTCTGAGGGCAAAAAGATGGGCAAGACCCAGTCCGGGGCTGTATGGCTGGATCCAAACAAGACCTCACCTTTTGACTTCTACCAGTACTGGAGAAATGTGGCAGACGCCGATGTGCTGAAATGTATCCGTATGCTGACCTTCCTTCCCCTGGAACAGATCGATGAGATGGATAAATGGGAAGGCAGCCAGTTAAATACGGCAAAAGAAATCCTGGCTTATGAGCTTACAGAACTGGTTCACGGAACCGAAGAAGCCCAGAAGGCCCAGGAAGCGGCAAAGGCCCTGTTTACCAGTGGAAATGCAGCAAATATGCCTTCTGCCCAGATTGAGGAGTCTGAGCTTACAGATGGAAACATCGACTTGATCTCCCTTCTGCACAAAAGCGGACTGGCTAATTCCCGTTCAGAGGCCAGAAGAGCTATTGAACAGGGAGGCGTAGCCATTGACGGAGAAAAAATTACAGATATCAAATATCTGGTTCCAGGAGAAAAACTTCAGGGAGAGGGAATTGTCCTGAAAAAAGGAAAGAAGAACTTCCGGAAGATTACATTAAAATAATAAAAGGTATTTTTGGAAAAAGCAGGGAGCTGTCACATTGATCAAATTCGGGAATATTTATACATTTTGCTGCTCAGCCTGCGCAGCTTTGAGCCTATAGTCTCAAAGCTGTGCTCGACAAATTCGCATAAAATGTATAAATATTCCTGATATATGTTAAACGAGACAGCTTCTTTTCTTTTGCAGAAAAGTGCAGGGAATTTTTGGCAAATCTGCCAGTTGTTTTTCGGATCTGATTGTAGTAGACTGAGGATCAGAGAGGCTGACAAATAACAAGTCTGTATCTGCATTTCATTTTTCAGCCGGAAAATACAGGATTTCTGATTTTTCATCATTTCACAGGTCTTTTTGCTTATCTATTCTCTTTTAAAAGAGATCTTTCAGATTCTGAAAAATTCCAGGGAAAATTTTTCTATCAGCCATATACTGCAAAAAAGTATTCTCACCTTTGAGAAATGCACTGCAGACGGAAAAGAGGTTTTATGTTAAAAAAAGGTATTTTATTTCAGGGACTGCCAAAGAAGGAAGGAGGCGATTATCGGGACATCACCTATCTTTTTCTGTATGGACTTTCCAGAAATGTCCTCTGCAGGGCGAAGATCAGGGATATGAAAAGAGAATGGAGGGAATATCTGCTGGAAAAAGCAGACAGAAGCGCTTATCAAGCTCCGGTTTTCTGGAAAATGCTGAAGAAGGAAGAAAAAAAGTGTGCCAGAATTGTCCTTGGCCTTTTAGAAGATCTGCGGAATTGTGAAGACGTAAGGGCAGAAAAGTCTTGGGTCTGCCTCAGGTATCTGATACGTTCCGGATACCGGGCAGAAGAAGAATATCTGAGAGAGAAAAAAGAGATATTCTTTTCCAGTCTTTGGGAATTGGCCGGTGAAGAGAAAGGGGATATCCTTTTAAGAAGCAGCCGGATATGCATGTGTCTGCTTATGGCGGAGGAAGATCACAGAGAGATAAAAGCAGATAAGGGAATTTTTCTTTTTGAAGAGGGCATAAAAAAGACGGAAGAATTATGGAAAAATGGAGAAAAAACAACCACTGACAGTTCTTTCAGAGATGAGAAGGCAGAATTTTTGCGTGTATGGATACCATTCTTTTTCTGTCTGAACAAGGCGCCGGCAGGATCTGCAAGAATTGGAAAAAAACAGACAAAAGTCTTGACATGAGAAAAATATATGTTATAATTCTACCAAATTAGAACTTTAAACCGTTGAACAAGAGTAGTAGGTAAAAATATTTGTTTACAGAGAGTTCCGGGGGGTGAGATCGGAACAGCAAGAGTTTTTATTGAATGGACTTGTGAGGGCAGCTCGAAATTTCTTGGGAAAGAGTAGACGCTGACGGGTGTACCGATCCGTTATCAGCAGGGAGTGTATGTCAGTACATGTAAAGAGTGGCCAGGAGTCTTTTTGTTTTATCAATAGAAGAAAAGAACAACTGGCAATTTGGGTGGTACCGCAGGAGATGATTCCCCTGTCCCAATAGAAGCAGAGACGCTTCTGTTGGGACAGGGGTTTTTTAATGCATTAATATTTCCCTATGCATTCAAAACTCCCAAAGGAAGTCCTTTACCGACATACGAAAATATCATTTAAGGAGGAATGTAAATGCTGAAACCTGATTATGCAACAGCCGGGAAACTGGCAAAGAACTATTCTGTGATTCCTGTATGCCGGGAAATCCTGGGAGACAGTACCACCCCTATTGCAGTACTGAAAAGACTGGCGGCAAAAAGCAGCCGGTATTTCCTTCTGGAAAGTGTAGAAGGAGGAGAAAAGTGGGGCCGGTATTCCTTTCTGGGATGTGATCCAAAGCGGAGGATTTTCTGTCAGAAGGGAAAGGTAAAGATCCAGGGACAAGAAGGAGCATACGAAACAACTGAGAAGCCTCTGAAAGCAGTGAGAAAACTGATGAAAAAATATAAGGCGCCGGTACTTCCGGATTATCCCCCTTTTACCGGAGGACTGGTGGGATACTTTTCTTATTCTGTCATTGGTCTGGCGGAACCGGTCCTCCATATAAAAAATGAGAAATTTCCGGATTTTGACCTTTTTCTTTTTGACAAGGTCATTGCCTATGATCATCTGAAACAGCGGCTCCTTTTTATGGTCAATATAAAAACCGATGATCTGGAAAAAAATTACCGGAAGGCAGAGGAGGAAATCGACAAGCTTCAGAAGCTTTTAGAAGAAGCTGAAGAAAAGCAGGAAGACTTAAGAGAGAAGATGGACTTCCAGTGTACCACAGGAAGAGAAGAATATTATGGAATGGTGGAGAAGACCAGAGAACATATCCGGAGAGGAGATATTTTCCAGGCAGTAATTTCCAGACAGTTTCAGAGTCCCATGAAAGGAAGTCTTCTGAACTCATACAGGCTCCTTCGGACTTCCAATCCTTCTCCCTATATGGTGTATTTTCACACAGAGGAGCTGGAACTGATGAGCACTTCACCGGAGACTCTTGTAAAGCTTCACAACGGAAAGGTGACCACCTTTCCTGTGGCGGGAAGCAGACCCAGAGGAAAGAATGAGGAAGAAGACAGAAGACTGGAAAAAGAACTTCTCCAGGACGAAAAAGAACTGTCCGAGCATAATATGCTGGTAGATCTGGGAAGAAATGACCTGGGAAAGATCTGCAGATTCGGAAGTGTGAAAGTGACAGAGTATATGGCTGTTCATAAGTATTCAAAGATTATGCATATCTGCTCTCAGGTAGAAGGTGTGATCCGGGAAGACAAAGATGCATTAGACGCTATCGAGGCGGTGCTTCCTGCAGGCACTTTGTCAGGAGCTCCTAAGATCCGGGCCTGCCAGATCATAGAGGAGCTGGAAAAAGAGGAACGGGGCATTTACGGAGGCGCCCTGGGATATCTGGATTTTACAGGAAATATGGATACCTGCATTGCCATCCGCATGGCGGTGAAAAAAGATCAAAAGGTTTATGTCCAGGCAGGAGGCGGTATCGTGGCAGACAGTATTCCGGAGAAAGAATACGAAGAATCCGCCAATAAAGCGGCGGCTGTGATCCAGGCCATCATTCAGGCAGAGGAGGAAGGAATATGATCTTAGTGATTGATAATTACGACAGCTTTACTTATAACCTGGTCCAATATCTGGGCACTATCCGGCCAGATATCCAGGTGGTCCGAAACGACCAGGTGACTCTGGAAGAAATCGAAAAATGGGATCCTTCCCATATCCTCCTTTCCCCGGGACCGGGCTATCCGGAGAAAGCCGGGATCTGCATAAATGTGGTGAAAAAATTTCAGGGAAAGATCCCTATACTGGGAATCTGTCTGGGACATCAGGCTATCTGCCAGGCATATGGGGCGGTGATCGCCCCGGCAAAAGAACTGATGCACGGAAAGAAAAGCCTGATAACCCTAAAACCGGACTGTTCCCTGTTTGCAGGACTGGCCGGGACTATAGAAGCAGCCAGGTATCATTCTCTGGCTGTAAAAAGAGATACCCTTCCGGACTGTCTGAAGATCACGGCGCAGACAGAAGACGGCGAGGTTATGGCGGTAGAGCATAAAGAATATCCTGTATATGGGCTTCAGTTTCACCCGGAGTCGGTGCTGACGCCAAAGGGAATGAAGATACTGGAAAATTTTGTAAAGATTGAGAGAAAGGAAAGAAAAGTTATGATAAAAGAAGCAATCCACACATTAATGGATGGAAAAGATCTGTCTTATGAGATGGCGAAAGGCGTTATGGAGGAGATGATGGACGGAACTGCTACCCAGGCCCAGATGGGAGCCTTTCTGGCGGCTCTGCGGATGCAGGGAGAGACCATTGATGAAATCACGGCTTTTGCCCAGGTTATGCGGGATAAGGGGATCAAGATCCAGCCTCAGAGAGAAGTTATCGATATTGTGGGTACAGGAGGCGATGAAGCTGGAACCTTTAACATCTCCACCACCTCTGCCTTTGTAGTGGCAGCAGGAGGAATTCCTGTGGCAAAGCATGGAAACCGGAGTGTTTCCAGCAAGAGCGGAGCCGCAGACGTGCTGGAAAAGCTGGGAGCCAATGTTTCCCTGGATCCGGAACAGAATGAAACTATTTTAAACCGTACAGGCATGTGCTTTCTTTTTGCCCCGGTATATCATTCTTCCATGAAATATGCAGCCCCGGTAAGACAGCAGATGGGTGTGCGGACAGTCTTTAACATTCTGGGGCCTCTTTCCAATCCGGCGGCAGCTACCATGCAGCTGTTAGGCGTCTATGACAAAAAGCTGGTAGAGCCTCTGGCAAAGGTCCTGGGAAATCTGGGTGTGACCAGAGGGGTGGCTGTTTGCGGAGCAGACGGCCTGGATGAGATCACCCTTACCGGAGAGACCCTGGTGTGTGAGATCCGGTTTGGAAAAGTAAAAAGCTATACCATTTCCCCGGAACAGTTTGGTATGGAGCGGTGTGATCTTTCCTGTCTGGTAGGAGGAGATCCTCAGGAAAACGCCAGGATCACCAGAGATATCCTGGAAGGAAGAGAGAGGGGGCCCAAGCGGAACGTAGTACTTTTAAATGCCGGCATGAGCCTGTATCTGGGCATTGACGGCATTACTCTGGAGGAAGGGATAAAGATGGCGGGCGAGCTTATTGACAGTGGAAAAGCTGCTGAGAAACTGGAAGAGTTTATCAAAGCCACAAAGGAATACGAGGTATAGAAAATGATATTAGAGAAAATTGCAGCTTCCACCAGAAAACGGGTGGAAGAAAGAAAAAAGGAAGTTCCCCTGGAGAAGATGAAAGCTCAGGCGGAAGCTATGGAGAAAAATACCGGCTTTCCCTTTTACCGGGCTTTGGCTCAGAAAGATATGTCCTTTATCTGTGAGGTAAAGAAAGCTTCCCCCTCCAAGGGAATTATTGCAGAAAACTTCCCTTATCTGGAAATTGCCAGAGAATATGAAAGGGCAGGAGCTTCTGCAATATCCTGTCTTACAGAGCCGGAGTTTTTCCTGGGAAAGGACCAGTATCTGAAAGAAATTGCCGGGGAAGTTTCTATTCCGGTCCTGAGAAAGGATTTTGTGATAGATTCCTATCAGATTTATGAGGCCAAGACTCTGGGAGCTTCTGCAGTGCTGCTGCTCTGTTCCCTGTTAGGGGAAGAGTCCTTGAAAGAATATCTGAAGATTACCAGATCTCTGGGGATGACAGCCCTGACAGAAGCCCATGATGAAGAAGAAATCCGCCAGGCTCTCAGGGCAGGAGCAGATGTGATCGGGGTAAACAACCGCAACTTAAAAAATTTTACAGTAGATGTGGAAAACAGCCTGCGGCTTCGGAGATATATACCGGAAGGAATCCTTTTTGTGGCAGAAAGCGGCATTCACAGCCCTGAGGATATTTCCAGAATGAGAGAAGCCGGAGTGGACGCTGTACTCATTGGAGAAGCCCTTATGAAAAGTGAGAACAAAAAGGAAATGCTAAACTGGCTGAAGAAAGGAGACACCAGTGACTAAGATTAAGATCTGCGGACTGAAGACAATAGAAGATATAGAAGCAGTGAATCGCTGGAAACCGGACTTTGCAGGATTTGTTTTTGCATCGGGAAAGCGGCAGATCACACCTGGGCAGGCTGCAGAGCTTCGTAGGGCTCTTGATCCCAAGATCCAGGCGGTAGGGGTTTTTGTAAATGCTCCTCTGAAGGAAGCGGCTGTTTTGGCAGAGACAGGAGTGATCCAGTATATACAGCTTCACGGAGATGAGGACGCCGCCTATATGGAGGCTCTCAGGAAACAGACAGATAAGCCTCTGATCAAAGCCGTGGCGGCCAGGAGCAGAGAAGAGATCCTGGAAGCTGAAAAACTTCCCTGTGAATATCTTCTCCTTGACGCTTACAAAAAAGGCAGCCCGGGAGGAAATGGGGAAACTTTTGACTGGAAGATCATTCCTCCCCTTAAAAAGCCCTGGTTTCTGGCAGGAGGCCTTTCTCCGGGAAATGTGGAGCAGGCCATAAAAACCTGCCGGCCTTTTGGCGTGGATGTCAGCAGCGGAGTGGAGATACAAGGGAAAAAATCCCAACAGCGGATCAGAGAATTTATAGAAAAAGTGAGAGGATAAGAATATGGGAAAAGGAAGATATGGAATTTTTGGAGGACAGTATATACCGGAAACCCTGATGAATGCCGTGGAGGAACTGGAGGAGGCTTATGCCAGATACAGTCAGGATCCGGAATTTCTGGAAGAGCTGGAGAATCTGTTGAAAAATTATGCGGGAAGGCCTTCTATGTTGTATTATGCAGAGAAAATGACCAGGGATCTTAAGGGAGCAAAGATTTATCTGAAAAGGGAAGATCTCAACCATACCGGTTCCCACAAGATCAACAATGTACTGGGGCAGGCCCTTCTGGCAAAGAAAATGGGAAAGACCAGGATCATTGCGGAAACAGGGGCCGGACAGCACGGAGTGGCAGCAGCCACAGCAGCAGCCCTTATGGATATGGAATGTGATATTTACATGGGAAAAGAGGATATGGACAGGCAGGCCTTAAATGTTTACCGTATGGAGTTGCTGGGGGCAAAGGTCCATGGAGTTTCCAGCGGAACGGGAACTTTAAAAGACGCAGTAAACGAAACTATGCGGGAATGGACTAGGAGAATGGAAGATACCCTCTATGTACTGGGATCTGTTATGGGTCCCCATCCCTTCCCTATGATGGTCCGGGATTTCCAGAAGGTGATCGGAAAAGAGATCCGGGAACAGCTTATGGAGAAAGAAGGCCGTCTTCCTGACGCGGTCATCGCCTGTGTGGGAGGAGGCAGCAACGCCATGGGAGCTTTCTATGAATTTATTCCCGATGAAAAAGTCCGCCTTATCGGCTGTGAGGCTGGAGGTCTGGGTATTGATACAGAGAAACATGCGGCGACTTTAAGCCGTGGGACCACAGGAATTTTTCACGGAATGAAATCCGTTTTCTGTCAGGATGAATATGGACAGATCGCTCCGGTATATTCCATATCTGCAGGGCTGGATTATCCAGGCATTGGACCGGAACATGCTCATCTGGCGAAAATCGGAAGAGCAGAGTATGTTCCTATAACTGACCGGGAAGCTGTGGAAGCCTTTGAGTATCTGTCCCGGACCGAAGGGATCATACCAGCCATAGAAAGCGCTCATGCAGTGGCTTATGCCAGAAAGCTGGCACCAAAGATGGGAAAAGACCAGATCATAGTGGTAAACCTCTCCGGAAGAGGAGACAAGGATGTAGCGGCAATCGCAAGATACAGAGGAGTGGAGATTTATGAGTAAGATTTCAGAAGCATATAAAGACACCAAAGCATTTATTCCATTTATTACAGGAGGAGATCTTTCACTGGAGATCACAGAACAGCTTTTATACGCCATGGAAGAGGCGGGAGCAGATATTATTGAGATCGGGATTCCCTTTTCAGACCCTATTGCAGAAGGACCTGTGATCCAGGCCGCAAATGAGCGGGCTCTGGCAGCAGGCTGTACTACAGACAAGCTTTTTAAGACAGTGAAGAAAGCAAGAAAGAAAGTACAGGTTCCCATGGTTTTTCTTACCTATCTGAACCCTATCTATACTTACGGGAAAGAACGTTTTATGGAACGGTGCAGGGAATGCGGGATCCAGGGCGTGATCGTGCCGGACATGCCTTTTGAGGAGAAAGGGGAACTTAAGGAAGTCTGCAAAGAATATGGGATAGAGATTATTTCCCTGATCGCTCCTACCTCCAATGAAAGGATCGCGGCTATTGCAAAGGAAGCGGAAGGATATATCTACTGTGTATCTTCTCTGGGGGTTACAGGGGTGCGGGAACAGATTTCTACAGATATTAAAGGCATGGTGGATAAGGTCCGGCAGGTGACAGAGGTTCCCTGTGCAGTAGGATTCGGCATTTCTACACCGGAACAGGCACAGAAAATGGCGGCAGTTTCTGACGGGGTCATTGTTGGAAGCAGAATTGTGAAAATTGTGGAGGAATATGGAGAACATGCAGTGCCCTATGTAAAAGAATATGTTGAAAACATGAAAAAGGCTCTGAAAAAAAGCTGAGAAGATGTTAAATTATTATCATAGCCTATTGAAAAAAATCTTAAAAAAGAGTAAAATTAATACGCACGTTGGTTTTATTTATGCAGTGTTTTAAATGACCAAAATATTAAAAAACGGAGGGCTGATAAATGAGTAGTACAGCACAAAGCTTGGCAGGCAAAAGAATCTATTCTTTGCTTGATGAGAACAGTTTTGTTGAAATTGGCGGCTGTGTGACCGCAAGAAATACAGATTTCAACTTATCTGAAAAAGAAACGCCGGCAGATGGTGTCATCACCGGATACGGCGTCATTGACGGCAGTCTGGTCTATGTTTACAGTCAGGATGCATCTGTGTTAAATGGGTCTATCGGTGAGATGCATGCGAAGAAGATCGTAAATCTGTATGATCTGGCCATGAAGACAGGAGCTCCTGTGATCGGACTGATCGACTGTGCAGGCCTCAGACTGCAGGAGGCTACAGATGCCTTAAATGCTTTCGGCGAAATCTACACAAAGCAGGTAATGGCTTCAGGGGTGATTCCTCAGATTACGGGTATTTTTGGAACCTGCGGAGGAGGACTGGCAGTAGTCCCCGGACTTACAGACTTTACGTTTATGGAGAAAGATAAGGCAAGACTGTTTGTAAATTCTCCCAATGCTCTGGAAGGAAATGATATTTCCAAATGCGATACTTCCAGCGCTCAGTATCAGAGCCAGAATGCAGGTCTGGTAGATGTGCTGGGAACAGAGGAAGAGATCCTGGCACAGATGAGACAGTTGATATCTATGCTGCCATCCAACTATGAAGATAATTCTGCATATACAGAATGCACAGACGATCTGAACCGGGTGTGCCCGGAACTGGCAAATTGTGTGGGAGATACTTCCATTGCACTGTCTCAGATCGCAGACAACAACGAATTCTTTGAAGTGAAAGCAGAGTACGCAAAGGATATGGTAACGGGCTTTATCCGCTTAAATGGAGCAACTGTAGGCTGTGTGGCAAACAGAAGCGAGATCTACAATGAAGAGGGAGAAAAGACAGATTCCTTTGATAATGTATTATCTGCAAGAGGATGCAAGAAGGCAGCACAGTTCGTAAAATTCTGTGACGCTTTTGAGATCCCTGTGTTGACTCTTACCAATGTAAAGGGATATAAAGCAACTAAATGCTCTGAGGCAAATATGGCAAGAAATGCGGCAGAGCTGACCAATGCATTTATCAGCGCTACTGTTCCAAAGGTAAATGTGGTGATCGGGGAAGCTTTCGGAAGCGCTTATCTGACTATGAACAGCAAATCCACAGGTGCCGATATGGTTTATGCATGGCCTTCTGCTCAGATCGGTATGATGGACGCAAAACTGGCAGCCAAGATCATGTATGCCGGATCTGACGTACAGACTATTAATGAGAAGGCAGCAGAATATGCTATGCTCCAGTCCAGCGCTCTTTCAGCAGCAAAGAGAGGCTATGTAGACACTATCATCGAGCCTCTGGATACCAGAAAATATGTCATCGGTGCTTTTGAGATGTTATTCACAAAGAGAGAAAATCGTCCTGACAAAAAACACGGCACGGTTTAAGCGAGGTGAAGCATATGAAGCAGATAGGAAAAAAATTAGGAGGACTCGTATCCTTAGGTATTCTGACCCTTACCCTGACTGCCTGTACCGGTTCCCAGGAGGAGATCAACGAAACAGTAGCAAATAATCTGTACAGCACCACTACCTCTACTATGGAGACTCTGGTTGCTTATGACAACGCAACCATGGAGCAGGCCATAGAAGAAAATCCCAACATGGACGATTTTACCAGGAGTGCTTTTCAGGCCTGGATGGATTCTTCAGAGGAACTGGGTGTCTATATCGGATTTGAAGATGTAGATCCTTCAGAGGCAGTAAGAAAAGATGGAAGCAACTATGTAGTGGATCTGGAAGCAGAATTTGAAAATGGTACAGCCGATGTTCAGATGGTTTACGACAGCAAGCTGAATGCGGACAGCATCGGATTCAGTATGCAGTATACCATGGGAGAGAAGATGCAGGATGCTGCCATGAATGCCGTAGTCGGCCTTGGAACAGTGTTTATCGTACTGTTCTTCTTGGTTTTTGTTATTTCTCTTTTTAAATATATACCCGGTCTTGTGGATTCTTTTGGAAAAAAGAAAACAGAAACCCCGGCCCCGGCTCCTGTTTCTGCAGCCCCTGCGCCTGCGGTTGTTCCTGCAGCAGAAGAGGAGGAAGTACTTACAGATGATCTGGAACTGGTGGCTGTTATCGCAGCAGCTATTGCAGCTTCTGAAAATACATCCCCGGACAGCTTTGTAGTCCGTTCGATCAGAAAATCAAAGAAAAATAATTGGCGTTAGCTGAAAGCCATAGGAGGAAAAGAATATGAAATCTTATACAATCACTGTAAACGGCGTTGCATATGATGTAACAGTAGAAGAAGGCACAGGAAATGGAGCAGCACCTGTGGCCGCACCAAAAGCAGCACCAAAGGCCGCTCCCAAGGCAGCACCTGCTCCCGCAGCAGCACCTGCACCTGCAGCAGCAGGCTCTATCGAAGTAAAGGCTTCTGTACCAGGCAAAGTTTGCAGCGTGGCAGCCAATGCCGGACAGGCTCTGAAAGCAGGAGACCCTATCGTTGTTCTGGAAGCCATGAAGATGGAAATTCCCGTAGTAGCACCTCAGGACGGCACAGTGGCAAGCATTAACGTGGCAGTAGGAGACGCTGTGGAAAACGGCGATGTCCTTGCTACCATGAACTAAGCGCTATGGACTGTGTAAAGTCAAAGAAAAAATACGGGAGGTAAAAAAATGTCAAACATTGCAGATGTTGCGTCAAATCTTATCAGCCAGACCGCTTTTATGAATTTGACATTTGGAAATCTGATCATGATCCTAGTGGCGTTTGTATTCCTGTTCCTCGCCATTAAAATGGGGTTTGAACCCCTTTTGCTGGTGCCCATTGCATTCGGTATGCTTTTGGTAAATATTTATCCGGATATTATGATCTCAGCGGAAGAGGCTTCAAACGGAACACCGGGACTTCTGCACGTTTTCTATATCCTGGATGAGTGGAGTGTTCTGCCTTCTCTGATCTTCCTGGGAGTTGGCGCTATGACAGACTTTGGTCCCCTGATCGCAAACCCCAAAAGTTTCCTTATGGGTGCTGCAGCACAGTTAGGTATTTATGTGGCTTATTTCCTGGCGATCTTTATGGGATTCAATGGAAAAGCAGCAGCAGCTATTTCCATTATCGGAGGCGCTGACGGACCGACTTCTATTTTCCTGGCCGGCAAGCTGGGACAGTCGGGACTTATGGGAGCCATTGCAGTGGCAGCATATTCCTATATGTCTCTGGTTCCCATCATCCAGCCGCCTATTATGAAACTTCTTACAACAGAGGAAGAGAGAAAGATCAAGATGGAACAGCTTCGTCCGGTTTCCAAACTGGAAAAGATCCTGTTCCCTATCGTTATCACTGTAGTAGTATGTCTGATCCTGCCTACTACCGCTCCTCTGGTTGGTATGCTGATGCTGGGAAATCTGTTCCGTGAGTCAGGCGTGGTAAAACAGCTGACTGAGACAGCTTCCAATGCCCTTATGTATATCGTGGTTATCCTTCTGGGAACTTCTGTAGGAGCTTCCACAAGCGCAGAGGCTTTCCTGAAGATGGATACTCTGAAAATCGTTGTCTTGGGTCTGGTGGCCTTTGCCTTTGGTACTGCGGGAGGCGTGCTCCTGGGCAAGCTGATGTGTAAGCTGTCCCACGGCAAGATCAATCCTCTGATCGGTTCTGCCGGAGTATCTGCCGTACCTATGGCAGCCCGTGTATCTCAGAAGGTAGGCGCTGAGGCTGATCCTACCAACTTCCTGCTGATGCACGCCATGGGACCAAACGTAGCAGGCGTTATCGGTACAGCCGTAGCTGCCGGAACCTTTATGGCAATTTTCGGCGTATAGTAAAATCCGCATCAGCGGACATGGAAATATAAATGGAGGAAAAAAAGATGGCAGAAGTAGTAAAAAAACCTATTAAGATTACTGAGACGATCCTGCGTGACGCTCATCAGTCTCTGATTGCCACCAGAATGACAACAGAACAGATGATGCCTATCGTGGATAAACTGGATAAAGTGGGTTATCATTCTGTAGAATGCTGGGGTGGCGCTACCTTTGATGCATCCCTGCGTTTTCTGAAAGAAGACCCATGGGAAAGACTTCGTAAATTCCGTGACGGATTCAAAAATACAAAGCTTCAGATGCTGTTCAGAGGACAGAACATTCTTGGCTACCGTCCTTATGCAGATGATGTGGTAGAGTATTTTGTGCAGAAATCTATTGCCAACGGAATCGATATTATTCGTATTTTTGACTGCCTGAATGATCTGAGAAATCTGCAGACAGCAGTAAAGGCAGCGAATAAAGAAAAAGGACACGCTCAGGTGGCTATGTCCTACACTTTAGGCGAGGCTTATACCCTGGAATATTGGGTAGATCTTGCAAAAAGAATTGAAGATATGGGAGCTAACTCTATCTGTATTAAAGATATGGCAGGACTTCTCCTTCCATATGCAGCAACTGAGCTGGTAACAGCCCTGAAAGAAGCTGTTGATATACCAATTCAGCTTCATACCCATTATACTTCCGGTGTGGCTTCTATGACTTATCTGAAAGCAGTAGAGGCAGGGGTAGATGTGATCGATACGGCTATGTCACCCTTTGCTCTGGGAACTTCCCAGCCAGCTACAGAGGTTATGGTAGAGACCTTTAAGGGAACTCCCTATGATACGGGATTTGATCAGAACCTGCTGGCAGAGATTGCCGATTATTTCCGTCCGATTCGTGATGAGGCTCTGGATTCCGGCCTTCTGAATCCGAAGAACCTGGGAGTAAATATCAAGACCCTTCTGTATCAGGTGCCGGGCGGTATGCTTTCCAACCTGACTTCTCAGCTGAAAGACCAGCATGCAGAAGATAAATATTACGATGTTCTGGAAGAAGTTCCGAGAGTTCGTAAGGATCTGGGAGAGCCGCCTCTGGTTACACCATCTTCTCAGATCGTTGGTACTCAGGCCGTATTTAACGTGCTTATGGGTGAGCGTTACAAGATGGTAACAAAAGAGACAAAGGACGTTTTAAGCGGCAAATACGGCGCAACTGTAAAGCCTTTCAATCCGGAAGTTCAGAAGAAATGTATCGGTGATGCAGAAGTGATCACCTGCCGTCCAGCAGACCTTCTGGAGCCTGAACTGGATACTCTGAGAGATGAAATGGCTCAGTGGTCTGAACAGGAGGAGGATGTATTGACTTATGCACTGTTCCCACAGGTTGCTACAGACTTCTTTAAATACAGAGAAGCGCAGCAGACAAAGGTAGACCCGAAAGAAGCGGATACAGAAAACGGAGTATATCCGGTATAAGAGGTAAATAATTAAAAGAAGCTGCCTTCTGCAAGACCGGCTGGTTTTGCAGGGCAGCTCCTTTTGCTTTCTTCAGAAAATTGTGCTATGATAAAAAACATCTGAAAGAAAAAGAAAAGAAGAGGCACGGAAAATGAACAATACGGAACATCTGCTTGGCAGAATTAACCATCAATATCAGAGTTTCAGTAAAGGTCAGAAAAAACTGGCATCCTATATTCTGGATAATTATGATAAGGCGGCATTTCTTACTGCAGCAAAGCTGGGGGAGACAGTAGGAGTCAGCGAATCTACGGTAGTGCGTTTTGCTATACATCTGGGCTACAAAGGATACCCGGAATTTCAGAAGGCTTTGGAAGAACTGGTACGCAATAAACTGAATTCTATACAAAGGATGGAAGTGACATATGGAAAAGTACCTCAGTCAAAAATCCTGGATACGGTACTCCATTCAGATATAGACAAAATCAAGCTGACTCTGGAAGGAATTGACCATCAGGCATTTGAACTGGCCATAGAGCTTCTTCTTTCAGCCAGAAACATTTATGTTGTGGGAATCAGAAGCTGTGCTCCTCTTGCCAGTTTTATGAGCTTCTATTTGAACCTGATCTTTGATAATGTACGGCTTTTAACTACCAGTAGTTCCAGCGAGATCTTTGAGCAGATGATTCATATAAGCGAGGAAGATGTAATTGTGGGTATCAGCTTTCCAAGATATTCTATGCGAACCCTGAAAGCTCTGGAATTTGCCAATAACCGGAAAGCCAGGGTGATTACCCTTACAG
The DNA here is from genome assembly GCF_002161645.1 of Blautia sp. An46. Taxonomy (NCBI): domain Bacteria; kingdom Bacillati; phylum Bacillota; class Clostridia; order Lachnospirales; family Lachnospiraceae; genus Blautia; species Blautia sp. An46. Next base: position 35,600 of record NZ_NFIF01000010.1, read on the forward strand.
ACAGCGTTCATTCCCCTATGAATCTATATTCTTCTTGTAATCTTATTGCAAGAAGTGATATGGCTTCTATTGTGGACTCTCTGGTAGCTCCATTAAGCGTGGTCAATGCTCTTGTGGTGGCCTTGAGTATGAGAAAACAAAAGGAAGTAGTGGAGCGGTTGGAATCTCTGGAAAAAATATGGGATGAATATCAGGTTTATAATAGCGACGAGATCAATCCTGCAGATAATCAGGAAATAGAGCTGCTGGACCCGGAACATGGAACCAGGCAGACTGACTGAAGCGAAAGGAAAAGGAGCGGGCATTAAAGGAGCAGTTTATGGAAAAGATAGTAATCATAGGAGGCGGTGCGGCTGGCATGGCAGCCGGTATTTTTCTAGGGGAACAGGGACACAAGGTTCATATTTTTGAAAAAAATGAAAAGCTTGGAAAAAAACTGTTCATTACGGGAAAGGGCAGATGTAATCTGACAAATTCCTGCGATGAAGAGGCTTTTTTCCAGTCTGTAGTGACAAATGCAAAATTTCTTTATAGTTCTTTTTATGGCTTTACAAACCAGAATGTAATTTCTTTTTTTGAAGACCTGGGACTGAAGCTCAAGGAGGAACGGGGAGGAAGGATTTTTCCTGTGTCTGATCATTCCTCAGATGTTATAGGAGCTCTGGAGAAAAAGCTCCATCAGCTGGATGTGAAGATACATTTAAAAAGCCAGGTTCAGGAAATTTGGACAGATGAGGATGGAGAAGGAGAGAAAAAGGTAAGAGGAGTGCTGCTGGAAAATGGAGAGAAGATAGAGGCAGACAGGGTGATTGTAGCTACAGGCGGCTGCTCCTATCAGGCTACAGGCTCTACTGGGGATGGCTACCATTTTGCACGAGCCACTGGACATACTGTTACGGAAATTCGTCCTGCTTTGGTTCCGATAGAGACAGAAGAGGCCTATATTACCAGTATGCAGGGACTTTCTCTGAAAAATGTAGAGCTGACCATAAAGGATGGAAAAAAAGTCCTGTACAAAAATTTTGGAGAACTTTTGTTTACGCATTTTGGAATGTCCGGTCCCCTGGTGCTTACCGCCAGCTCATATATTGGAAAACGGCTGCAGAAGGGCTCTCTGCTGGGAACACTGGATTTAAAGCCGGCCTTGACCAGGGAACAGTTGGATAGGCGGCTTTTGAGAGAATTCGAGGAAGGGACAAATAAGCAGTTTAAAAATATAATAAACAGCTGGTTTCCTGCAAAGCTTTATCCTGTAATGCTGGAGCTGGGAGGGATCGCCCCGGAGAAAAAAGTTCATGAGATTACAAGAGAAGAGAGAAATGCTTTCCTTGAGAAGGTGAAGAATCTGCCTTTTACTATTACAGGACTGCGGGGATTCAATGAGGCTATTATTACCCAGGGAGGAGTCAAAGTAAAGGAAATTGATCCAGGGACTATGGAGTCAAAAAAGGTGAAGGGCCTTTATTTTATTGGAGAGGTGCTGGATGTAGATGCCGTTACCGGAGGGTTTAATCTGCAGATCGCCTGGTCTACAGCAAAAGCGGCAGCCAGAGAAAGCGAAAGGAAAAGGAGTTAGAAAAATGGCAGTGAATATTGCAATTGACGGGCCGGCAGGCGCCGGAAAAAGTACCATAGCAAAAGCAGTGGCGAAAGAACTGGAATTCATTTATGTGGATACGGGAGCTATGTACAGAGCCATGGCTCTGTACCTGATCCGACAGGGAATTTCCCCTGAAGAAAAAGAAAAGATGGAAGAGGCCTGCAGGGAAGCAGATATCTCCATTGTGTATGAAGAGGGGGCTCAGCAGGTTCTTCTTAATGGAGAAAACGTAACTCCTTACCTCAGAAAAGAAGAGGTAGGGAATATGGCATCTGTAAGCGCTGGAAATCCTGTGATCAGAGAAAAACTAGTGGAGCTTCAGAGAAATTTGGCTGCAAGAGCTAATGTGGTCATGGACGGCAGAGATATTGGCACCTGTGTGCTGCCAGATGCAGATATAAAGATTTATCTTACTGCAAGTGCCAGGACCAGAGCCCTTAGAAGGTGCAGGGAGCTGGAGGAAAAAGGAATTCCCTGCAGTCTGGAAGAAATCCAGGAGGATATCTGTCAGAGAGATAAAAGAGACATGGAAAGAAAGATATCGCCTCTGCGGCAGGCAGAGGATGCCTGCCTTGTGGATTCCTCAGACATGAATATCCAGGAAGTGAAGGAGGAAATCCTTCGCCTTTACAGAGAAAAAAGCGGGGAAGAAAAATAGGATTATGAAAGTAAAAGTTGCAAAAACCGCAGGCTTCTGCTTTGGTGTAAAAAGGGCAGTAGAAAAGGCCTATGAAGTGGCTGACGCCAAAAAGGGACCGGTTTATACCTATGGTCCTATTATCCACAATGAAGAAGTGGTAGCAGACCTGAAAAAAAGGGGAGTTCAGGTTCTGGAAACAGAGGAGGAGCTGAGAGCGCTGAAAAGCGGTACTGTGATCATCCGTTCCCATGGCGTGCCGGAATATATTTATGATCTGCTGAAAGAGAAAAAGCTGGATTATGTGGACGTCACCTGCCCCTTCGTGCTGAAGATCCACAGGATTGTAGAACGGGAGAGTAAAGGTGGCCGTCATATTGTTATCATAGGAAATCCGGACCATCCTGAGGTGGCTGGTATCCGTGGGTGGTGCCATGGTCCTTCCACTGTGATCCGAACCAAGGAAGAAGCAGAGGGCTTTTTGTCAGAAGACCACGAAAAAGTTTGTATTGTGTCTCAAACGACATTTAATTACAATAATTTTCAAGAAATAGTTGAAATTCTGAACAAAAAGAGGTATGATAGACTTGTTTTAAATACGATTTGCAATGCCACCCAGGACAGACAGGCTGAGGCAGAGGAAATCGCAAAACAGGTAGACGCCATGATTGTCGTTGGGGGCAGGCATAGCTCAAATACCCAGAAGCTTTATGAAATATGTAAAAAGGAATGTAGAAATACTTACTATATACAGACACTTGCTGATTTGGATTCTGAACGTTTTCGTTCCGTTCAATGTATAGGTATTACAGCAGGGGCGTCAACCCCAAATAAAATAATTGAGGAGGTTTCAAAACATGTCAGAATTAAGTTTTGAACAGATGCTGGACGAGACATTTAAAACTATAAGAAATGGAGAGGTAGTCGAAGGCACAGTTATTGATGTCAAAGAAGATCAGATTATCTTAAACATTGACTATAAAGCAGACGGCATTATTACCAGAAGCGAATATTCCAATGACCAGAACCTTGACCTGAGAACTGTTGTACACCCAGGGGACACCATGGAGGCAAAGGTGCTGAAGCTTAACGACGGGGATGGACAGGTACTTCTGTCTTCTAAGAGACTGGCTGCAGACAAGGGAAATAAGAGACTGGAAGAAGCCTTCGAAAACAAAGAAGTGCTGAAAGCAAAGGTTACGCAGGTATTAGAAGGCGGTTTAAGTGTTGTAATCGACGAGGCCAGAGTATTTATTCCTGCAAGCCTTGTATCCGATACTTATGAAAGAGACCTGACAAAATACCAGGATCAGGAAATTGAATTTGTTATTACTGAGTTCAATCCTAGAAGAAGAAGAGTTATCGGTGACAGAAAACAGCTTCTGGTTGCAAAGAAGGAAGAGATGAAGAAAGAACTCTTCGAGAGAATCCATCCAGGAGATGTTGTAGAGGGTACAATTAAGAATGTAACTGACTTTGGTGCTTTCATCGATTTAGGTGGGGCTGACGGACTTCTTCATATTTCAGAAATGTCCTGGGGCAGAGTGGAAAATCCTAAGAAGGTATTTAAGGCAGGAGAAAAACTTACTGTCCTGATCAAAGAAATCAATGGCGACAAGATTGCACTGAGTCTGAAGTTCGAGGATCAGAACCCATGGCTTCATGCAGCAGAAAAGTATGCTGTAGGCAATATTGTAGAAGGTAAAATTGCTCGTATGACAGACTTCGGCGCTTTTATCGAGCTGGAACCTGGAGTAGATGCCCTTCTTCATGTTTCTCAGATTTCAAGAGCTCATGTGGATAAACCATCTGATGTTCTCAAAGTGGGACAGGAAGTAACTGCAAAGGTCGTAGACTTTAACGAAGAAGAGAAAAAAATCAGCCTGAGTATGAAAGTCCTGGAACCTGCCAAAGAAGAAACTGCTGAACCAGTTCAGGAAGAAGCAGCAGAAGCTGAAGAAGAATAAAAATCCAAAACAGATTAAGGGGTACCGCATTAATGCGATACCCCTTTTAATATTGCCAGAAGATAGTCGTGAAGGGAATCAGAGGACATATCCTGAAATGGCCATAGAGCATATGTGGCCTGACTTTTGTAGCTTTCTTTAAGAAGGGGAACCGGTTGGTTTCCAGGAGCAGCTACAAAGGTTCCGGTATATTTCTTATAACAGTTGGAGGCCTTGGCTTTTTTTCTTCGGGAAGGGTCTGTGTATACAGCTACGCTTTTGTGGATGGCTTCATCTTCATAAGGCAGATAGTAATAATTCTGATAGTCAGGATAGAAATATTTCAGGGTACCCTGATAAAGAGGCATTTTAAGCTTTCCGTGGGAACCTTCTATAGCTATGCGGAAGAAATCTGTGACCCCAGTAAGCCGGACTGGAATGGAAAAGGGAAAATCCAAAGAAAAGAGGAGTTCTCTTTTTTGACCTCCTTCCAATGCAGGCTCCAGTATTTCTTCGGAGTTGAGAACAAAAAAGCTGCCAGAGAGAAAATCTTTCAGTTTTCCAAGAGGAAGGAGAGAAAACATGCCTTTTAAATCATCTTGATTGTGAAGAAGAAGCAGGTCCAGTACTTTCGTTTCTTTAGATTTTACATAAATTTGATAAAAATTTATCATATCTTTTCCCGAAAGCTTATCTCTTCTGGGATAATTCATCAGGGTCTCAAAGGTTTTCTGTTTATGGTCAGGCATTTGCCGGAAAAAGCCGGGGAGTCCTGTAAGCTCTCTGTAAAGGTCGATCTGCATCAGAGAAGAGAAGGGAGATACAAGGCCCAGAGCTTTGTATCGATGGCACAGATATGGGACATCAAAGGAGGTGCCGTTAAAGTGTACCAGATATTTTTTGCCAGAAATAAGCTTTGCAAAGGATTTCAGTAATTTCTTTTCTTCTTCAGCGGTTCTGGATTCCGCCAGAAACTGTATAAGAGACCAGGGAGAGCCGTCCTTTCTTTTTTCAACAGCGCCAATGAGAAATACCTGGCTGTTTCCTGGACTTAGTCCGGTGGTTTCAATATCAAAGAAAAGTACATCTTCAGGCTTCAGATCTTTTGGAAAAAATCCCTCTCTGATATCGATATTTTTTTGACAGAGAATTGTTCTATTTGTTATCATTTTAACAAAAACCTTTCAAATTGTATTTAAAATAGTACGAAAAGTGCACAATTTTTTCTAGTGCTTTCTATAAAAAGATGATATATTATATAGAAAGGAGAAAAATATGGATTTTGAAATAGCAGGAATATCTCTTTATTATATCATAAGCTGGTTTTTTATCTACAGTTTTTTAGGATGGGTATGGGAATCAGTTTATGTATCTGTAAAGAAAAGAAAGCTTGTAAACAGAGGCTTTATTAACGGCCCTTTCTGTACCATATATGGTGCAGGAGCTGTGACAATTTATCTGCTTTTAAGGCCTCTGAGGGGAAATCTGGCTCTTCTGTATCTGGGAGGTGTGCTCACTGCCACGGTACTGGAATATTTCACGGGCTGGATCATGGAAGCTGTTTTTCATACCAGATGGTGGGATTACAGCAGCAAGAAGTTTAATCTCCATGGATATATATCCCTGGCCTCCTCATTACTGTGGGGAGTTTTTTCTATTTTGCTTTTTAAAATACTGCAGCCATTTGTCTCCTGGCTTACCAGCCTGTATCCTCAACCTGCAGGAGAGGTAATACTGGCTGTGGTGATCATTCTGTACTGTGCGGACTTTGCCGTTTCCGCATACACAGCTTTTGGACTTTCCAAGACCTTTGGAAAGGTGGAAGATATGCTTGAGGACCTTACCTCTTATCTGCAGAATACCCGCCTTTATGAAACAAGGGAAGAAATTGGAGAAAAGCTCGAGAGCATCCGCACTGCCATCAGACAGGGTGAGCTCATGGAACGTCTGGAAGCTCGAAGAGAAGAATTTATTGACCGTTTTGAGACGGTAATCGCCGAAAATTCTCTGAAAGAAGGCAGATTCTACAGCGAAAAGAAAGAGGAACTGGAAAAGCGGCTGGATGATTTTTTAAGAAAATATATGGAAATTCGCCAGAAACAGAATGTGTTTAAAAGGCGTATGGTTCGTGCCTATCCAAATCTGAAAAATGGATTTAAGCGTTACAGAGAAAAGCATCAGGATAAAAGAACCAGATAGACGATAGCCGGAAATTATCCGGTTATGGATAGATAAAGGAGGGACTAACATATGGCGTTTTTAACCTTTCGAGGCGGCGTTCATCCTTATGACGGAAAAGAGCTGTCAAAGGAAAAACCTGTCCGGGAACTCCTTCCCGGAAAAGAACTGGTATATCCGCTGTCACAGCATATCGGCGCTCCGGCGAAACCGATAGTGGCAAAAGGCGACCATGTTCTGGCAGGTCAGAAAATTGCAGAAATGGGGGGCTTCGTTTCTGCGAACATTCACGCTTCCGTGTCAGGAACTGTGAAGGAGATCAAAAAAGTCAGAAATAATGTAGGAGCCATGGTGGATGCCATTGTGGTAGAAAACGACGAAAAGTATGAAACTGTAGAATTTCAGAGTGCAGCATCTCTGGAGGCTCTGTCCAAGGAAGAAGTCCTTGAACGGATCAAAGAAGGCGGCGTTGTGGGAATGGGAGGCGCAGGTTTCCCTACTCATGTAAAGCTGGCGCCAAAAGAACCGGAGAAGATCGAGTATGTGCTGGTAAACGGTGCAGAGTGTGAGCCGTACCTTACCTCTGATTACAGAAGAATGCTGGAACAGCCGGAATGGATCATCGGCGGATTAAAGTGTATTCTGAAACTTTTCGACAACGCAAAAGGCTATATCTGTATTGAGGATAACAAGCCAGACTGTATTTCCAAACTTACAGAGATGGTAAAGGATGAGCCGAAAATCGAAGTAAAGACTTTGAAGACCAAGTACCCTCAGGGGGCTGAGCGCTGTCTGATCTATGCGGTGAGCGGCAGAGAAATCAATTCCTCCATGCTTCCTGCAGATGCAGGCTGCGTCGTGGACAATATTGATACAGTGTGCGCTGTTTACCGGGCAGTTATGGCCGGAGAGCCGGTAATGGACCGTATTGTGACAGTGACTGGTGAAGCTGTGGCCGATCCCTGTAACTTTAAGGCTAAAATGGGAATGTCCTTTGCTGAGCTTCTGGAGGCAGCCGGCGGACTTAAACAGCCTGCCAAGAAAATTGTTTCCGGCGGCCCCATGATGGGATTTGCCATGTTTGACTATCATGTTCCTGTGGTAAAGACCTCATCAGCCATGCTTTGCATGACAGAGGACGATATCTCTGAGAAAGAACCTACAGCCTGTATTAACTGCGGCAGATGCGTCAATGCCTGCCCGGCAAGGCTGGTGCCTTCAAGACTGGCCACCTATTCGGAACACGGACAGGCAGAACTGTTCGAGAAACATCATGGTATGGAATGTGTAGAGTGTGGGTGCTGCAGTTTTGTCTGTCCGGCAAAACGCCCCCTGACCCAGTCCATGCGTTCCATGAGAAAAATGGTTATGGCAAACCGCAGAAAAGCGAAATAGGAGGAGAAAGTCATGAGTGAATTATTACACGTATCATCTTCCCCTCATGTAAGGTCGAAGGTGGACACCAGCAGCATAATGCTTACAGTGATCATTGCATTACTGCCTGCCACATTATTCGGAATTTATAATTTCGGACCCCACGCCCTTCTGCTTATCCTGGTAACCATAGCCACCTGTGTGGTAACAGAAGCGGTTTATGAGAAGATTGTACATAAAAAACTTACAGTGAAGGATTACAGTGCAGTAGTTACAGGACTTCTGCTGGCGCTGAACCTTCCCCCCAAGGCCCCATGGTGGATTGCCGTAATCGGCGGTGTTTTTGCTATTTTGGTAGTAAAACAGCTTTTTGGCGGTCTTGGACAGAACTTTATGAACCCGGCTCTGGCAGCCAGATGTTTCCTTTTAATTTCCTTTACAGGAAGAATGACAGACTTTGCCGTACCGGATGGCGCCTGGGGAAATATTGTAGATACTGTATCAGGAGCTACTCCTCTGGCAGCTATGAAATCCGGAGAAACTGTGGATCTGTTAAGTCTCTTCATCGGAAATGTACAGGGAACCATCGGTGAAACATCAGCTCTTGCCATTTTGATCGGTGCAGCAATCCTTCTGATCAGAGGAATCATTGATTTCAGGATCCCGGTTGCATATATCCTTACTTTCAGTGTCTTTGCTCTGATTTTTGGCGGACACGGACTGGACTTCTACTATCTGCTGTGCCAGCTCTGCGGCGGCGGATTGATGATGGGTGCATGGTTTATGGCTACAGATTATGTCACATCTCCTATTACAAGCAAGGGACGGATCGTATATGGCATCTGCTTAGGTATTTTTACAGGACTTTTCCGTATCTTCGGAGGAGCCGCAGAGGGGGTTTCCTATGCGATCATTTTCTGCAACCTGCTGGTTCCGCTTATTGAGCGCTTTACCATGCCGGCAGCCTTCGGAAAAGGAGGTAAGAAAGCATGAAAAATACAATCATAAAAGATACCATTATCCTTACACTGATCACTTTAGTATCCGGCGGTCTTCTGGGACTGGTCTATCAGGTTACCAAAGAGCCTATCGCCCAGCAGGAAGAGCTGGCAAAACAGGAAGCCTATCAGGCGGTTTTTGAAGATGCAGATTCTTTTGAGGTCTGTGTAGAAGAAGGAGATACGGAAATCTCTCAGTATCTGGCAGACAACGGTTTTGCAAACCAAACTGTCAATGAAGTTATGGAGGCAAAGGATGCTTCCGGTGAGACTATCGGTTATGCTCTGAATATGACTACTTCTGAAGGCTATGGCGGCGATATTACTTTCTCCATGGGCGTACAGCTTGATGGAACATTAAATGGAATTTCCATTCTGACCATTAATGAAACGGCAGGTCTTGGAATGAACGCTACAGATGAATCCTTTAAGGGACAGTTCAGCAATAAAAATGTGGAGTCTTTCACAGTAACGAAAACAGGGGCTTCCGCAGATAATGAGATCAATGCTATCAGCGGTGCGACCATTACTTCAGATGCGATTACAGGCGGTGTAAACGCTGGTCTGTGTGCCTTCAATTATGTAAAGGAGGGAGAATAAGATGAAAGCAAATACACCTGTGGAACGTTTGTATAACGGTATCATTAAAGAAAATCCCACCTTTGTGCTGGTTTTGGGTATGTGTCCTACTCTGGCGGTAACAACGGCGGCTATTAACGGTATCGGTATGGGACTTACCACCACCGTAGTCCTTGCTATGTCTAACCTGTTTATTTCCCTTTTACGGAATATCATTCCGGATAAAGTGCGTATGCCTGCTTACATCGTTGTAGTTGCTTCTTTCGTAACCATCGTTCAGCTGCTTTTACAGGGATTTATTCCAAGCCTTTATGATTCTCTGGGACTTTATATTCCTCTGATCGTAGTAAACTGTATCATTCTGGGAAGAGCAGAAGCCTATGCTTCTCAGAACGGCCCTGTAGCTTCTATCTTTGACGGTATTGGTATGGGTCTGGGCTTTACCATGTCCATTACGATTCTGGCTGCTTTCCGTGAACTGATCGGCACAGGAACAGTTTTTGGATTCCAGATTATGCCAAGCGCTTATGAACCTGCGACGATCTTTATCCTGGCGCCAGGAGCTTTCTTTGTATTGGCTTTTCTGGCAGCAGTAAGGGCAAAGATCATGGAGAAAAAACCAAAAGAAGAACAGAAACCGGTACATTGCATGGAAGGCGGCTGTGCTTCCTGCAGCAATGAAGCCTGCAGCGGAAAATTTTATGACAATACGGTTGTGAAGAAGTAAGGGGGGACAGATAAATGGAAGGTTTAGGAAATTTATTAATCATAGCAGTCAGCGCTGCAGTAGTAAATAATGTCGTATTAAGCCAGTTCTTAGGTCTGTGTCCTTTCTTTGGAGTTTCCAAGAAAATTGAGACAGCGGCAGGAATGGGCGGAGCGGTAATCTTCGTTATCACCCTTTCTTCCTTTGTGACAGGTCTGGTTTACCAGTTTATCCTGGTTCCGTTGGACATGAGTTATATGCAGACCATTGTGTTTATCCTGGTGATCGCAGCTCTGGTACAGTTCGTGGAAATGTTTCTGAAAAAGTCCATGCCTTCTCTGTATCAGAGTCTGGGTGTTTACCTGCCTCTGATCACTACAAACTGTGCAGTTTTAGGTGTTGCCCTGAATAATGTGCAGTATGGATATAACCTGTTGGAAGGTGTGGTTTACGGTTTTGCTACAGCTACAGGTTTTACCATCTCCATCATCTTGATGGCAGGGTTAAGAGAAAAAATGGAGTACAATGATATTCCCAAGTATTTCCAGGGATTTCCTCACGTACTCCTTACAGCCGGATTGATGGCCATCGCTTTCTTCGGCTTTTCAGGAATCATATAAGGAGGCGTAAGACATGGTAACAGGTATTATCATTGCGGCAGTCCTGGTAGGGGGCGTAGGTCTCTTTATTGGACTTTTCCTGGGAATTGCCGGAAAGAAATTTGCAGTAGAAGTAGATGAAAAAGAAATACTGGTAAGGGAAGCTCTTCCCGGAAATAACTGCGGCGGCTGCGGTTATCCAGGCTGTGACGGTCTGGCAGCAGCTATTGCCAAAGGGGAAGCTCCCGTAAATGCATGTCCCGTAGGCGGCGCAGCAGCGGCAGCTAAGATCGGAGAGATCATGGGACAGGAGGCAGGGGAAAGCGTTCGTATGACAGCCTTTGTAAAATGTGCAGGTGACTGTGAGAAGGCTGGACAGAGCTATGAATATACAGGTGTAAAAGACTGTAAAATGGCGGCTCTGATGCAGAACGGCGGCTCTAAAACATGTACCTATGGTTGTCTGGGCTATGGCTCCTGCGTAAAGGTCTGCCCCTTCGATGCCATTCACATTGTTAACGGCATCGCTAAGGTAGATAAAGAGAAGTGTAAGGCCTGCGGCAAATGTGTGGCAGAATGTCCGAAGAAGATTATTGAGCTGATCCCTTATGATCAGAAACAGGCGGTGGCCTGCAGTTCCAAAGATAAAGGAAAAGCAGTTATGAGCGCCTGTGAAGTAGGCTGTATCGGCTGTAGAAAATGCGTAAAAGAATGCCCAAAAGAGGCTATTACCGTAGTGGACAACGTAGCCCACATTGATCCCGAAAAATGTATCAACTGCGGCAAGTGTAAAGCCACCTGTCCAAGGAAGATCATTGTATAATAAAAGTGATTGAGAAAGAGCAAGGCGCTTGTTGCATTACTCAAACTCGAGAATATTTATACATTTTATTGCTCAGCCTGCGCAGCTTTGAGCCTTTAGTCTCAAAGCTGTGCTCGGCAAATTCGCATAAAATGTATAAATATTCCTGAAATATGACTAATGCGACAGCGCCTTGTCCTTTTTAATAGAAGAATGGACTATGAGAGTAGAAAGTAGTATTTATGAAATAAAAGGAAAAGAACTGATCCTCAGAAATCCGGAAGAAAGCGACGCAGAAAGACTTTTATCTTATCTGAAAACAACCAGCAGGGAAACACCCTATTTAATAAGAGAGCCGGAGGAGATTACCCTCACCCTGGAAGAAGAAAAAGAATTTATCAAAGGGCAGAACAACTCCGAACATAATCTGCTTCTGATCGGACTGCTGAATGGAGAACATGTAGGAAATTGTTCACTGATGAGAATGGATTTAAAACGATACCAGCACAGAGCAGTTATGGCCATTGCCCTGTATCAGAAATATGCAGGGCTGGGTATCGGGAGCATCATGATAGAAAAGATATTTTCCATAGCAAAAGCACAGGGCATTGAACAGATAGAACTGGAAGTGGCAGCAAGTAATCAGAGAGCGGTTGCCTTATACCAAAAACTGGGATTTAAAATCTTCGGAACTCTTCCAGACAATATGAAATATAAAGACGGAACTTACGAGGCGGCATATTGGATGATGAAAAAGTTATAAGTTGCCTGACCATGCCATTTCACGCAATAAAAGCTGCCATTCCCGTCACAGCACCCTCTGACCTAAAAAGCCAGCAGCCCACCGCACCCTTCTCGCCGGCGAATTCCAGTCTGAGCCGGAAGAAGGGTGCGGTGGGCTGCGTCCTTTTTTGCCTAAACATCTATTTTTGCTTGCAGACTACAGAAGGCTGTTTTATAATTAATTTAATTCGCAACATTTCTTACCTATACGGTGCAGAAGTAAATCGCACCAAGTTTCAAAACGGCTATTCAGCCGGAAAATCCCACAAATTTTTATAACAACTGAATGGGAGAGGCTTGCACCCAAAATAAGGGAACAGTATAATGATTTTATAGGATAGCTGAGAATCCTGTCTCCTGCCGTTATATTCTGTAAGCTCTTCCATAACAGACAAGGAGGAAGAGCTATGAGCAGAAGAAAAAAAGGAAGAATAGCATTGTCTGCATATGATGTCGAAATTTATGAAGCCCTTCAAGAGCCAAAGGTATTTGCAGATTTGTTTAACGGCAGTCTTTTTGCTGGCCGGCAGCTGATACGAGAAGATATGCTGGAGGAGGAAAATGAAAAAGGGTTGGTAAAAGCACAGGATAACCATGGAAATCCGGCAATTATTTACCGTGTAAGAGATAACAGTAAGAAAGGATATTTTTCAGAAAACCGGCTGAAGGTTATTCTCGCAGTAGAAAATCAAAGATCTGTACATTACGGCATGCCAGTACGGAATATGATGTATGATGCAATTGCCTATACGAAAGAAGCTAAGACTTTAGAACAACAAAATCGGAAATCTCTGGCATTACAGAAATCAGAGGAATTTTTAAGTGGTTTAAAGAAAGAAGCTAAACTGTCACCAGTCCTTACATTAATATTTTATTATGGAGAAAACCAGCATTGGGACGGTCCGGTATCCCTGCATGAAATGCTGAACATTCCAAAGGAGCTAGAATCATGGAAAAACTATATACCGGATTATAAGATTAATCTGGTAAGCAGCGAAACAGTAAATAAAAACAATTTTCGAACAGGACTAAAAGAAGTGTTCGAGCTTTTGAAAGTTTTTTCAAACAAAGATGAATTGGAACAACTTTTGAAAGAAAAAGAAGCACACTATAAAAGTTTAGATATAGAAAAATCTAGGCTTATAGAAACATTTCTCGATATCCCAGTGCTGAAAGAAAATCAGGAGAAATATAGAGATGAAAGGGGAAAAGTGAATATGTGCACAGCAATCAGAGATATGGTAAAAAGCGGCGAAAAACGGGGAGAAGAAAGAGGAGAGGAACGAAGTGCCAGACTGGCATTCCTTCTGGCAAAGATGGACAGATTAGAGGATCTGGAAAAGATATCCAAGGATAAAGAGTACCGTGATAAGCTGTTCCAGGAGTTTGGAATATAGCGCAACCTGTCAGTAGCACAACCTTCCACCCTAAAAAGCCAGCAGCCCGCCTATCCCTTCTCGCCGGCGAATTTCAGTCTGAGCCGGAAGAAGGAATAGGCGGGCTGCGTCCCTTTTCTAATCAATTTGCAATTTCACTTCTCCTATGGTAAGATAAAACACAGCCAATCAAACAGGAGAGATTCATGAAGAAAAGAGACTTTATACTGATCGGCGCTGTGCTGGCTGTAGCCCTGCTGTGCTGGCTTATCCCCAGAGGTCTGGGGATTTTTGCTGGAGAGGATGCTTCTCAGGTACGGATTACCGTGGCCGGGGAAGAATATGGGACCTACAGTCTGTCAGAAGATCAGACAATAGAAATCAATGACACGAACGTCTGTGAAATACAGAATGGAGAAGTAAATATGACAGAGGCGGACTGTCCAGATCAGCTATGTATCCATCAGGGGCCTATTCATATACAAGGTGAGACGATTGTATGCCTCCCTAACCGCGTAGTGCTGGAAATTACAGGAATGGATACGGAAGAACAATTAGACGGCGTTGTCCAGTAGCAGGAGAGAAGAATGAAGAAAACAGCATATATGGGCCTTTTTGCGGCAGTTGCCATTATTTTTGGATATGTGGAATCCCTTCTTCCTGTATTTGCAGGAATACCGGGAATTAAGCTTGGACTGGCAAATCTGGTCACTGTATTTATACTCTATACTTATAGTTTCAGAGAAGCGGCTGCTATATCCCTGATAAGGATTTTAGTAATAGGCTTTATGTTTGGAAATCTTTTTTCCATTCTGTTCAGCCTGGCAGGAGCTGCCTTAAGTCTTGCATGCATGACTCTGGCAAAAAAATATCTGGGACTTTCTGTGACAGGGGTAAGTATTCTGGGAGGAGTTACTCATAATCTGGGGCAGATCGTAGTGGCAGTTTTGGTAGTAGAAAATGTAAATCTGTTCTACTATTTCCCGGCATTGCTGATTGCAGGACTGATCACAGGATTTTTAATCGGAATCCTGTCAGGGGAAATTTTAAAGAGAACACCAGGAAGGAAACTTGTATGATCGCATATATTAAAGGCACAGTAGCCGAAGTCCTGGAAGACAGGGTGATCCTGGAAGCGGGAAATATGGGCTACAATATTTTTATGCCTATGGGGGCTGTGGAACACCTTCTCCATAAAGGCCAGGAAGTTAAAATACATACGTATTTGAATGTAAAAGAGGAGGCTCTTCAGCTGTTCGGATTTTTGACCAGGGATGACTTGAATACTTTTAAGCTTCTTTTGGGAGTAAACGGTATAGGGCCTAAGGCAGCTTTGGGAATTCTATCAGGCCTTACTGCAGATGAACTGCGTTTTGCGGTTTTGGCAGATGATGTGAAGACTATTTCCAGAGCGCCGGGCATAGGAAAAAAGACCGCACAGAAACTAATTTTGGAATTGAAGGACAAATTTAATATCCAGGAAGCCCTGGAGATGAAGGCAGAACATACCCAGACCGTCAGCGGTGAGGAGACAGACCTTACCGATGTGAAGAAGGAGGCCATAGAGGCTCTTACAGCTCTGGGTTATTCAGGGGCAGATGCTCTTCGGGCTGTAAAAAAGGTAGAGCTGGCTCCGGATATGAGTGTGGAAACACTGCTGAAGCAGGCTCTGAAAAATATGTTTTAGTGACTATATCCTCTCTTGATAAGGTATGTAGATTTTTTTAAGAGAGGATAAACAGACAAAAAAGGCTGCCTTGGAACAGCCTGGGAGAGTAACATGGAAAGAAGAATCATTACCACAGATATTATGGAAGAAGACATCCGTACAGAAGGCAGTCTCCGCCCTCAATATCTGAAAGATTATATCGGCCAGGAAAAGGCTAAAAGCAATTTGAAAATTTATATTGAAGCGGCGAAGCAAAGAGGAGACGCCCTGGACCATGTACTGTTTTACGGCCCTCCTGGACTGGGTAAGACCACTCTGGCAGGGATTATTGCAAATGAGATGGGAGTGCATATGAAGGTCACCAGCGGACCGGCTATAGAAAAACCAGGGGAAATGGCAGCGATTTTAAACAGCCTCCAGGAAAACGATGTGCTTTTTGTAGATGAGATCCACAGACTGAACCGCCAGGTAGAAGAGGTTCTTTACCCGGCTATGGAAGATTATGCCATTGATATTATGATAGGAAAAGGTGCTACTGCCCGTTCTATCCGTCTGGATCTTCCAAAATTTACGCTTGTGGGCGCAACAACCAGAGCAGGACTTCTTACGGCGCCCTTAAGAGACCGTTTCGGCGTGGTCCATCATTTGGAATTCTATACGGAAGAAGAGCTTCAGAAGATTATTATCCACTCTGCTGGGATACTGGGAGTGGAGATTGATAGGGAAGGGGCTTTGGAGATGGCCAGACGTTCCAGAGGAACTCCTCGTCTTGCCAACAGACTTTTGAAGCGAGTAAGGGATTTTGCCCAAGTGAAATATGACGGAAAGATTACCAGGGACGTGGCCGACTTTGCTATGGACCTTCTGGAAGTGGACAGATATGGGCTGGATCAGACAGACAGGCTGCTGCTTTCCACTATTATTGAAAAATTTGCAGGAGGGCCGGTAGGTCTGGATACTTTGGCAGCAGCCATTGGGGAAGACGCAGGAACCATTGAAGATGTTTATGAACCGTATCTGATCAAGAAAGGATTTCTTCTCCGTACGCCCAGGGGAAGAGCCGTTACAGATCTGACGTATCATCATCTGGGGACAAAATAATAGTTGTTTTTCCATAAAATTCGATTATAATAGACATAGAAACCTAAGAAAAAGGCGGGAGGAAGCAGATGGCAGTGAAAAATACCACCCAGGTGCTGATTGGGGGAAAGATTGTCACATTAAGCGGCTATGAAAGTGAAGAATACTTGCAAAAAGTTGCCAATTATATGAATAACAAACTTACGGAGCTGGGGCAGCTTCCGGGATATAACCGGCAGGCTCTGGAAACGAGACATACTTTATTGAGCCTGAATATTGCAGATGATTATTTCAAAGCAAAGCGCCAGGCCGAAATGTATGAGGAAGAGCTGGAAGCAAAAGACCGGGAAATGTATGATCTGAAGCATGATCTGATCAATGGACAGGTGGAACTGGACAAAGAAAAAAAATCTCAGGCGGAGAAAGACCGGCAGATCGCAGAGCTTCAAGCAAAGGTAGATGAGTTGGAGAAGGAGCTGGAAGAGCTCCTGAAGTAAGAGAATAAAAAGCAGGGGCGGCAGATAATGTAACGCCCCCTTTTCTTTTTATATAGAAAATAAGGAGTTTAAGGCTGTATGGGAGAAAAGGAAAAAGAAAGGAAAAGAGAGCCTATGAATATAGAACTATTGTCTCCTGCCGGATCTTATCAGGGGCTTCAAGCCGTGATAAGAGCCGGTGCAGACGCAGTGTATATTGGCGGCAGCAGATTCGGGGCCAGGGCCTATGCGGATAACCCTGACGTGGAAGAACTGAAAGAAGCCATTGATTTTACTCACATCCATGGAAAGAAAATTTATCTGGCAGTAAATACATTGCTGAAGAATCAGGAGTTATACGGACAGCTTTATGATTTTATGGCTCCCTTTTATGAACAGGGAGCAGATGGAGTCATTGTTCAGGACTTTGGCGTACTGTCTTTCTTAAAAAGAGAATTTCCCGGACTGCCCCTTCACGCCAGTACGCAGATGACGGTTACAGGCCCAAAAGGGGCCGGGATCCTGAAGGAAGCCGGCGTCTCCAGAATTGTGCCGGCCAGGGAACTTTCTCTGAAAGAAATAAAGGCTATCCACGAAGAGACAGGAATGGAAATTGAATGCTTTGTTCACGGAGCCCTCTGCTATTGTTATTCTGGCATGTGTCTGTTCAGCAGCATGCTGGGAGGAAGAAGCGGCAACCGGGGACGATGCGCACAGCCCTGCAGACTTCCTTACCAGGCTTTTTGCGAAGGAAAACTTTTAAACGACGAACAGAGCCGGTATCTTCTCAGTCCCAAGGATATGTGTACCATTGAAATCCTTCCGGAGATACTGAAAGCAGGTGTCTATTCTCTGAAAATCGAGGGAAGGATGAAAAGACCGGAATACGCGGCAGGGGTAACTGCCGTTTATCGAAAATATCTGGATCTTTATCGGCAAAATCCGGAGAATTACCAGGTAGAAGAGGAAGACAGGAAAAGGCTTCTGGACCTGTATCAGAGGGATGGGTTTAACCAGGGGTACTATCACAGCCATAATGGAAGAGATATGATGGCTGTGGTCAATTATAAAGAGCAGAACAGAAAGAAAAAAAATTCAGAAAATCGTAATGAAGAACTGTTTACTGAATTAAAAAAGAAATATCTGGATACAAAAACACAAGAAAAAATTTATGGAAATTTAATCCTCTTTGCCGGCAGTCCTGCTATACTGGATTTAGATTTTCAGGACATCCATGTACAGGCTCAGGGAGCTGTGGTGGAGGAGGCTATAAAACAGCCTCTTTCCTCTGAAAGAGTAAGACGCCAGATGGAAAGGACCGGCGATACCCCTTTTGTCTTTGAAGATCTGGAAATCCTGACAGATGAAAAGGGATTTCTGCCGATGCAGAGTCTGAACACCCTGCGCAGAGAGGCTCTTGGAAAGCTTCAGGAAGAATTCTTGAAAAAATTCAGGCGGAGCCTTCCTGAAGGACAGACAGTGATGCCAAAAAGGGGGGAGAACAGTCAGGAAGAGGTTCCGGAGAAAAAACTTTATGTGCTTACAGAGACCAGAGAACAATGGAAAGCGGCTCTGGAGACAGATTTTGTCACAGGGATTTATTGTGGGATTTCCATGGCTGGGCTGAAGGAATTAGAGCAGAATACCAGAGAATTGGCAGAGGAAGCCGCCAAGTCAGGAAAAGAGTTTTATCTGGCAATGCCTTATATGCTCAGAAAGGGGCGGCTGGATGGATATGAGGATATTTTCAGAAATCTGGGAAAGGATATAGATGGATTTCTGGTGAGAAATCTGGAAGAGCTGGGTTATTTAAAAGAGCTGGGACTGGAGAACAAAATCGTCTGCGATTATTCTCTATATACCTTTAATGATATTGCAGGAGAATTTCTGAGAGATCTGGGGGTCCTGCGGACTACAGTTCCTCTGGAACTGAATGGGAATGAGATAAGGGAAAAGGACTGCCGCAGAAGCGAAATGGTTATCTACGGATACTATCCCATGATGGTTTCCGCTCAGTGTATTAAGAAAACCTGCGGGGCCTGTGACCACAAGCCGGGAAAAATCCTGCTGAAAGATCGGTACGGCCAGCGTTTTCTGACAAAATCCTTCTGTGATTTCTGTTACAATGTGATTTACAACAGTATTCCTACCGGACTTCTAAAAGAAGCAGAGGAGATACTGGTAATGGATATTCCTGTTCTTCGTATGAATTTTACAGACGAAAGCTACAGAGAAGCAAAGGAGATGCTGGAGCTTTTTGCCCAGGCATATGATTACAGACAAAATACAGAGAAAAAGAAAAACCGGTCTGAATTGCCAGCTTTTACTAAGGGACATTTCAGACGGGGAGTAGAGTAGGTGAAAAAGTGCTTAATATTATTGTTGAAATATCGAAATATCTGATACTGATTATTATGTTGCTGTATACCCTGGAAAGTTTTTGGGTCTTTCGGTATGAGGAGGATTATGATCAGAGATACGTTCTGAGAAATCAGCTTCTGCTGATCATTTTTTTAGATTTTACAGCTTTTCTCGTAATCTTTTTACAGACAGAAGAATTAAAGGTGCTGTATATTTTCGGGACTCTGATTCTGTACCTGGTTATTGTCCAGGCTTTGTACAGAGTCTTTTATAAAACATCGTCTATCTTGCTGCTGAATCACATGTGCATGCTTCTTTCTGTAGGATTTATTATGCTGGCCAGGCTGGATCCGGATTCAGGGCTGAGACAGATGGCAATTGCAGTGGCAGCTACGGTTCTGGCTATGGTTATTCCTGTGATGATTCGGAAAATGTATTTTTTGAAAAAGCTGACTTGGCTTTATGCCGTCGTAGGATTTCTGATGCTGTTGGTTGTTCTGGTAGTAGGGTCAAATGTAAACGGAGCCAAGATTAATATCAATATTGGATCTTTTACATTCCAGCCATCTGAGTTTGTAAAGATTATTTTTGTGTTTTTTGTGGCCAGCAGGCTTTATAAGAAAAGCGCCACATTCCGGGATCATGTGATTACTACTGCAGTTGCGGCAGCTTATGTGCTGGTCCTGGTGCTGTCCAGAGACCTGGGAAGCGCGGTGGTATTTTTCATCACTTACGTGGTGATGCTCTATGTGGCTACGAAAAAACCAGTGTACCTTTTGGCTGGTCTGGGAAGCGGCTGTGGAGCAGCAGTTATTGCTTACTTCCTGTTTTCTCATGTACGGCAGAGAGTAGTAGCCTGGAGCGACCCATTCTCTGTCTGGGAAACCTCCGGCTATCAGATTCTTCAGGGGCTTTTTGCAATAGGGGCAGGAGGATGGTTTGGCGTGGGACTCTGTAAGGGTTCTCCGGAACTGATTCCTTTTGTACAGCAGGATTACATGTTTGCAGCAATCTGCGAAGAACTGGGCAGCCTTTTTGCCATCTGTATGATATTGGTGTGCATGAGCATGTTCCTTCTGGTTGTAAATATTTCTCTGAGGATTAAAAAACGTTTTTATAAATTAATTGCCCTGGGTCTTGGAACGGAATATGCTTTTCAGGTGTTCCTGACTATTGGAGGCGTCAGCAAATTTATTCCCATGACAGGAATCACGCTGCCTTTGGTCAGCTATGGAGGAAGTTCTGTGCTGGCTACCATTATCATGCTGGCTATTATCCAGGGACTGTATATTTTGAGAGAAGACGAGGATGAGGAATTTGAACGGCAAAAAGAAAAAATATGAGAAGCAGCTTCGAAAAGAAGAAGCGCTGCAGAAGAAAAAACAAAAAAAAGCGAAAAGACGGAAAAACAGAGAATATACCATTGTCAGCTATTTCTTCGTGTTGATTTTTGTTTCCTTAATTGGCTATATGGCTTATTTCAATATTTGGGAGAGAGATGCCATAACCAGCAGCCCATATAACAGCAGACAGAATCAGGCAGAGGACCGAATCGTGAGAGGGAGTATTCTGTCTTCCAACGGTCAGGCCCTGGCCTATACCCAGGTGGATGATCAGGGGAATGAAACCAGGATTTATCCCTATGGAAATATGTTTGCCCATGTAGTGGGATATGAAGCAAATGGAAGAAACGGCCTGGAGTCTCTGGCCAATTCGTCTCTTATGTCCACTCATCATGAATATGTTGACAGGCTGAAAAATGAAATCCTGGAGCTGAAAAATCCTGGAGACAATGTAGTGACAACGCTGAATACAAGACTTCAGGAGGTTGCCTACAACGCCCTGGGAGGATATAACGGAGCTGTGGTAGTAATGGATCCTAAGACTGGAGCGGTACTGGCTTCTGTGAGCAAGCCGGATTTTGATCCTAATACAGTGGAAGCCAACTGGGATTCCCTGGTTAACGATTCTACAAACAGCAGTCTCTTAAACCGGGCTACACAGGGAGCTTATCCTCCAGGCTCCATCTTTAAAATAGTGACGGCGCTTACTTATCTCAGAGAGCATGGTACTTTAGATGACTTTTCCTATAACTGCACGGGAAGCATTACCCAGGAAGGACATACAATTCCTTGTATTTACGGAGAGGTTCATGGACAGGTGGACTTTACCACTGCCTTTGCAGAGTCCTGCAACACGGCTTTCGTTCAGATGGGACTGGACCTGGGGGCAGATGCCATTCAGGAAACAGCGGAGGACTTGCTTTTTAATCAGGAATTGCCTATTTCTCTGGACTATAGGAAGAGTACTATTGATCTGAAAGAATCTGAGGGAATTCCATTCCTTATGCAGTCTTCTATCGGACAGGGAACTACCCTGGTATCACCGATGCATATGGCTATGATCGTCAGCGCTATTGCAAACGGCGGAGAATTAATGGAGCCTTACTATATTGACCATGTGGAGAATGATGCGGGCGATGTGGTAAAGACTACCAGCCCTTCCACATATAAGGAACTAATGAGCGAAAGCGAAGCAGAGACGCTGAAAAATCTTATGGCAGAAGTAGTCAATTCCGGTACTGGTACCCAGCTTTCAGGAGAGAGCTACAGCGCCGCAGGAAAAACAGGCTCTGCAGAATATGAAGGCAGTGATGGTTCTATCCAGACCCATTCCTGGTTTGTGGGATTTTCCAATGTAGAAGATCCGGATCTGGTAGTAGCAGTAATCGCAGAGGGCGCTGGTACGGGAAGTAAAGTAGCCCTTCCTATTGCCCATGAGATATTTAACGCTTATTATTACGGGTAAGCAGATGGAATAAGATATTGCGTCGTTCCTAAAAAAGAGGTATACTACTTTTAAGAACACAACGCAGGCATTTTGGATGCCATTAGCAGGAGGACGCACAAAATGATCGAAGCAACAAGCTGTGGCGGGGTGGTAATATATCGGGGAAAGATACTGACTTTATATAAGTCCTATAAACATAAATATGAGGGATGGGTACTGCCGAAAGGAACAGTGGAAAAGGGCGAAGATTATAAAACAACTGCCCTCAGAGAGGTAAAAGAGGAAGCAGGAGTTAACGCCAGTATCATTAAATATATAGGAAAAAGTCAGTATAGTTTTTGCATACCGGAAGATACTGTAGAAAAGAATGTCTACTGGTATCTGATGTCTGCAAACAGTTATTACAGCAGACCGCAAAGGGAGGAATACTTTGTAGATTCCGGCTTTTACAAGTTCCATGAGGCTTATCACCTGTTGCGTTTTTCCAATGAGAAGCAGATTCTGGAAAGAGCTTATAATGAATATTTGGATTTGAAGAAAGCAAATCTTTGGGGGAATCGAAAGTACTTTTAAGAGAAGGCTGCCGCACTAAACAAATATATGCTGTTTATTGCGGCAGCTTCTTCCATATTCACCCATTGGATAAGGCCTTTGACCCTTTGGGTAAGGAGATTATGGTATGGATAAAACAAAGGAGGTGCAGTAAGAAATGTTAGAACAGATCAATCTTACAAAAAAAATGGAGAAAAGTGTATACCAGGAGAAAATGGAAGTCATGGAGCCTCAGCTTGCCAAGCTTCAGAGAGAATGTAAAGGCCTTGGAATTCCGGTGATCATTGTTTTCGAGGGGGTGGGGGCCTCTGGAAAGGGACTCCAGATCAGTAAGCTGATCTATCCTCTGGACCCCAGGGGATTTCAGGTTTTTGCAATTAAGAAGCCGACAGAGGAAGAGGAGATGCACCCCTTTTTATGGCGGTTCTGGACAAAAACTCCGGAAAAAGGCCGCATTGCAATTTTTGATACAAGCTGGTACAGAAAGGTTTCTGTGGACCGGTTTGAGAATAAGATTTCCAGGGAAGAATTAATTTATGCATATCAGGAAATCAATACATTTGAACGAACATTAACAGACGATGGAGCGGTCCTGATAAAATTCTTTCTTCATATCAGCCAGAAAGAACAGAAAAAACGCTTTGACAAGCTGCTGAATTCCAAGGAAACAGCCTGGAGAGTCAGCAAAGAGGATATAAAGAGAAATAAAGAATACGACCACTATAAAGCTATGAATGAGGAAATGCTGGAGAAGACGGAAACGGAGTGTGCTCCATGGACCATTATTGAGGCAGAGGACAGGCGTTTTGCTACAGCTAAGATTTACAGTACGGTAGTGGAAAAACTTTCTGAAAAAGTTCTGGAGAAAAAAGCAGAGCTGGCTTTGGCGGAAGAAAAGAAAAAAGCCGCAGATGAGCTGCAGAAAAGGCAGCCCAAGGAAGATAAGGATCTGGATTCCACAGTGCTCAGCAAGGTGGACCTCTCACTTTCCTATACCAAAGAAGAGTATAAAGAAAAGCTGAAAAAGCTTCAGGATCGTATGGAAATCCTTCACAGCGAATTGTATCGGCAGAGGATACCGGTAGTCCTGGGATTTGAAGGCTGGGACGCAGGAGGAAAAGGCGGAGCTATCAAACGCCTGACAGAGTCTATGGACCCTAGAGGATATGTGGTGAGTCCTACGGCTTCTCCTACGCCTACAGAGAAAAGCCATCATTATCTCTGGAGATTCTGGAGAGCTATGCCAAAGGACGGACATATTACGATTTTTGACCGAACCTGGTATGGACGAGTTATGGTAGAAAGAATAGAAGGCTTTTGCACCAGAGAAGAGTGGCAGAGGGCTTATAGGGAGATCAACGATATGGAGGCCCATCTGGCCCATTCCGGCGCTATTGTTTTGAAATTCTGGATGCAGATTGATAAGGATGAGCAGGAGCGCAGGTTTAAAGAGCGGATGGAGAATTCGGAAAAACAATGGAAGATTACAGACGAAGACTGGCGGAACCGTGAAAAATGGGATCAGTATGAGGAGGCTGTCAATGAAATGATCATTAAGACCTCTACATCCTATGCTCCGTGGATCATTGTGGAAGGAAATAATAAATATTATGCCAGGATCAAAGTTTTGGAGTCTGTAGTCAGTGCTATAGAAGAGAGACTGAAAAAATAAAGAATCCGATGGGAAAGAGAATTTTATGTTAAACTGGTATAAGGGGCTGTATGTTGGCAATAATGCAAAAAAGAAAAAAAAGAAGCTGGTCCGCAGGATCAACCAGGGCATCGGGGTGATCGACGTTTATCTGATCACCCTTGCCTCCAACTCCAGGGATCAATTAGATATTTTTTCTGCCAATGAATTGCTGCAGAAACCCAGGCGGAGAAATTGTCCTGTGATTATAGGACTCGCCTGCGGATATTGGGAGGCCCTGGAGCTGGTGGAAGAACTGGTGCGGCGGACATATAGGGAAACCGGAACCGGAGAAGTGAGAAAATGGCTGCAGCGGCAGATAGGGGAGGACAGCAGGTAACAAAATGGCGGTGTTACATATTGTTTTGATGATCTTAAAATTTATAGGTATCCTTCTGTTAATACTGCTGGGGATTTTCTTGCTGACAGTACTTGGGGTTCTTTTCTGTCCTGTTAGATACAGCGCCCAGGGATATAAAGATGAGAATAAATATGGAGGAAAAGCCAAAGTATCCTGGCTCTGTCACCTGGTTTCTTTTTCTGTGTGGTATGACAGCAGTCAGGGAGAAGCAGGATATGGAGTCCGTATTTTCGGGATTCCTCTTTTAAAGGTTCTTGAAGAACTTTCCAAGAGAAAAGAGAAGAAAAAAAAGAAAGCAAAGGCAGCCAAAGTACAGGCGGCAGAAAGAGAAGGGCGGGAAATACCGGAACAGGACAAAGCTTCAGAAGAAAAAACTTCCAAGGAAAGTTCTGAAGCAAAAGAAGCTTTGGAGGAGAAAGGCTCACGAAAAGAACAAAGGGGAGAAGATTTCCGGCAGACTGAAGGAAAAGCTCAGAGACTGCTGGGAAAAGTTAAAGCTATTTTCCAGATTCCGGGAAAAATATTTGAGGCTTTCCGTAAATTTCAATTAACAGCAAAAGGTATCTGTGATAAAATAAGGAAAATTAAAAATTTTTTGGAAAGTGAAAAATTCAAAAGAGGAATGTGTCTGATTCTTCAGGAAGGAAAAAAGATGCTTGCTCATGTGAAATCAAGGAAAATAGAAGGGCGTATAAAGTTCGGTACAGAAGATCCCTGTCTTACGGGAGAAATTCTTGGGGCAGCAGGCATATTTTATCCGCTGTATGGAGAAAATTTTAGCATAGAACCCTGCTTTGACCAGACAGTTTTAGAAGGAACAATCTCTCTTAAAGGGAGAATGTATGGCATTGTACTGCTTATCTCAGCAGTGAAGATTCTTCGCAGCCGGGATATCCGCTATATAATCAGACATTTTAATTAACATGAAGGAGGAACCAGCTATGGCTTCAGAAAACAATAACTTTCAATCTACAGTAGAATCTTTGTTTAAAGGAATGGACAGTTTTATTACCACTAAGACTGTGGTAGGGGAAACGATTACAGTGGGAGACACGATCATCCTTCCTCTGGTAGATGTTACTTTCGGAGTGGGGGCAGGAGCCTTCTCCGGTGAGAAAAAAAATAATGGCGGCGGCGGTATGGGAGGAAAGGTTTCTCCCAGTGCAGTCTTGGTTATTTCCGGCGGCGTGACCAAGCTGGTAAATATCAAGAATCAGGACGGACTGACCAAAATTCTGGATATGGTACCGGACTTCCTGAATAAATTTACCGACAGTAAGAAAAGTGAGGTAGTCCTTTCTGAGGAAAAGGAAGAAAAAAAGACGGAAGATAAGACAGAAGAAGAGAAAAAAGAAATATAATATTATATAATGGGTCCCCACAGGTCTGCATATACTGTTAATGAGAGATAAAGGAGAAACAGAACATGCGCAGAGTGTGGGGACTTGCATTATTTTGTGTGGGAGCAGGGCTTTTTATCGCTCTGATCTTTCCAAAAAGCTTTTTGATGGTGGTGGCTGCCGCCCTGTGTCTCCTGGCAGGGTATAATTTATTTTGCTGTTGACACAGCTGTGGAAAGAAGTTTCCTGTATAATAAAAACAGGCCTTGTCCTACCGGGCAAGACCTGTTCATATAATACTCATTATGCTCTCTCAACTTTACCGCTTCTTAAGCAGGAAGTACAAACATACATTTTCTTTGCATTTCCGTTCTCTGTCTTAACTCTTACAGATTTAATATTGGATTTCCACATCTTGTTTGTTCTTCTATGAGAATGGCTGACATTAATTCCGAAATGAGCGCCTTTGTCACAAATAGCACATCTTGCCATGGTAGCACCTCCCTAAATATATATTAAGTCCGTATAAACAAACTCACAACACTAGCTATTTTAGCAGATTAGATTTTAATTTGCAAGTAAAATTCTAAAAAAATTAAATTATTATTTCGTTTTAGGAAAAGATATGTTAGAATAGCTTATATAAAATTATGGAGGTGTCCGGCATGAATGGATTTGTTGATACAGGTTTAGGAAAAATTACGATTGATACAGATGTCATTGCCACTTATGCGGGAAGCGTAGCGGTTGAATGTTTTGGAATAGTAGGTATGGCCGCAGTGAGTATGAAGGACGGGCTTGTAAAACTTTTAAAGAAAGACAGCCTGAAACACGGAATTAATGTGACGATAGCGGACAACAGGATCACTTTGGAATTTCATGTGATCGTTGCTTACGGGGTAAGCATTTCTGCAGTGTCTGATAATCTGATTAGTAATGTAAAGTATAAGGTAGAGGAATTTACCGGTCTTACTATAGAGAAAATCAACATCCTTGTAGAAGGCGTGAGAGTAATTGATTAATAAGGAGGAAACTTGTTGTGAATACCAATACTGTTGATGCAAAGATCCTTGGACGGATGTTTCTTTCAGGGGCCAAGAATCTGGAAGCAAAGAAAGAGTGGATTAATGAGCTGAATGTTTTCCCGGTTCCTGATGGAGATACAGGGACAAATATGACTTTGACCATTATGTCTGCGGCGTCTGAGGTGAATGCACTGTCAGATCCGGATATGAAAAGTCTGGCAAAGGCCATATCTTCCGGCTCTTTAAGAGGGGCGAGAGGTAACTCCGGAGTTATTCTGTCACAGCTTTTAAGGGGATTTACAAAGGTTATTGAGAAGCATGAGGAGATTGATGCTCCCATTTTTGCAAAAGCTTTTGAGCGGGCAGTAGAAACGGCTTATAAAGCAGTCATGAAGCCAAAGGAAGGTACAATCCTTACGGTGGCTAAGGGCGTATCAGAAAAAGCATCAGAAATTGCAGAGGACAGTGAAAGCCTGGAGAGTTTTTTTACAGATGTGATTGCAGAAGCGGAGACAGTCCTTGCCAAAACACCAGAACTTTTGCCTGTCTTAAAAGAAGCAGGAGTGGTAGATTCCGGCGGACAGGGGCTTGTAGAAGTGCTGAAAGGCGCCTTTGACGGCTACCTGGGCAAAGAGATCAATCTGGATTTTGAGAAACCGGCAGTAAAGCTTACGGGAACAAAACCGGTATCGGCAGAAGAGAGTGATATCAAATTTGGATATTGTACAGAATTTATTATCATGCTGGAAAAAGAATTTACCGATAAGGACGAAGAAGATTTTAAGGATTATCTGATGTCTATCGGAGATTCTTTGGTAGTAGTGGCAGATGACGATATTGTGAAAGTCCACGTCCATACCAATGACCCGGGAGAAGCCATCCAGAGAGCTCTGACCTATGGACAGCTTTCCAATATGAAGATTGACAACATGCGTCTGGAGCATCATGAGAAAGTGATAAAAGAAGCAGAAAAAATGGCGGCTCAGCAGGCGGCTCAAAAAGCTGCAAAACCGGAGAAAGAAGTTGGTTTCATCTCTGTATCCGTAGGCGAAGGTATGGGAGAGATTTTCAAGGAGCTGGGAGCCGACTACCTTATCCAGGGCGGACAGACTATGAATCCCAGTACAGAGGATATGCTGAAGGCTATTGAAGAAGTAAATGCGAAAAACATATTTATCTTCCCGAATAACAAAAATATTATACTGGCTGCAAACCAGGCCAAAGACCTGACGGAAGATAAAAATATCGTAGTCATTCCGACCAAAACTATTCCCCAGGGAATTTCGGCTATGATCTCCTATGTGCCGGAAAAGAACGTAGAGGAAAATACCGCAGAGATGATGGAAGCTATCGGGAATGTAAAGACCGGCCAGGTAACCTATGCGGTACGTGATACCAGAATTGATGACAAGGAAATCCATCAGGGCGATATCATGGGAATCGGCGACAAGGGTATTCTGTCAGTAGGACAGGATATCCAGGATGTAGCTGTGGAAATGACAGGGCAGATGACAGATGATGACTGTGAATTGATCAGCATATATTATGGAGAAGAAGTTACAGAGGCAGATGCAGAGGAAATTTCTTCCCGTCTGGAAGAGTTGTATCCGGATTATGATATTGAGATCAACTATGGCGGACAGCCTATCTATTACTACGTGATTTCTGTAGAATAATAAAACCGGTATATGGTTTCCTTGTGATGAAAGTAAATGAAATTGTACACAGGAAGATTCAGATGAGCTGGAAGAGGACTGCGGCATTGAAAGATGCAGCAGTTTCCTTCCAGCCTCTTTTTACCATCAAAGCAGGAGTGAGAGAATGAGAGAACAGGACAGTATACGAACAATTAAAGGAATTGGTGAAAAGACGGAAAAGCTCCTGGGAAAGCTGGGGATATTTACAGTGGGAGATTTCCTGCGGTATTATCCCAGAGACTATGATGAATATCGGGAACCCGTAGAAATCCCACAGACGACTCCGGGAAAGAAATGGGCGGTACTGGCAAGACTTTCTGGAAAAGTAGGGGTGAAAAATACAGGCAGGCTTACGGTTATTACCGCCAGCGCCAGAGAAGGAGAGGAGACTCTGTGGTTTACCTGGTATAATATGCCTTTCCTCAGAAATACTCTGAGGCCGGGAGGCCTGTATATTTTCCGGGGACTGGTAGTGGAAAAAAAGGGAAGAAAGACTATGGAACATCCGGAAATCTTCTCCAGGGAGCAGTATGAGGAACGGCTCCATGTCCTCTATCCGATCTACAGTCTGACCAAGGGACTGACCAATAAATTCATGGCAAAGACTATGAGACAGATACTGGAAGAAAGGGAGATGACCCAGGAATATCTTCCGGAAGAATACAGGACTCATTATCAGCTGGCAGAGTACAATTATGCAGTAACCCATATTCATTTCCCAGAAAACAGAGAAGACATGATACTGGGAAGAAAGCGTCTGGTCTTTGATGAGTTTCTGCTTTTCGTTCTCTCTGTTCGCATGATGAAAGAAAAGAACCAAAACCAAGAGAATGCCTTTCATTTAAAACCAGTTTGGGAGACTGAAAACATTATTGAAAATCTGCCCTATTCCCTTACAAAGGCTCAGAAGCGGGTCTGGAATGAGATTGAGACAAATATGACCGGGGAGCATCTTATGTCCAGACTGGTCCAGGGAGATGTGGGAAGCGGGAAAACCATTATTGCTTTTCTGACTATGATTCTGGCTGCAGCTAATGGATATCAGGCAGCGTTGATGGCGCCTACAGAGGTCCTTGCCCGACAGCATTATGAGGGTTTGTGCAAGCTTTTAGAGGAACAGGGCCTTTCCTATCAGGCAGTGCTGCTCACAGGCTCTACTAAGGCCAGGGAGAAAAGGGAAATCTATAAACAGATTGAAGATGGAGTAGCAAAGCTGATTATTGGTACCCATGCATTAATCCAGGAAAAAGTCTTCTATCATGACCTGGCTCTCGTGATCACAGATGAACAGCACAGATTTGGAGTTGACCAGAGAGAGGATCTTTCCAGAAAAGGACAGAAGCCCCATGTGCTGGTTATGAGTGCAACGCCTATTCCCAGAACTCTGGGGATCATCCTCTATGGGGACCTGGACATATCCATTATGGATGAACTTCCTGCCAGGCGGCTCCCCATAAAAAACTGTGTAGTGGATACTTCTTACCGGCCAAAAGCTTATAGATTCATTGAAAACCAGGTCCAGCAGGGAAGACAGGTTTATGTGATCTGTCCTATGGTAGAAGAAAGCGAAGGATTGGAGGCAGAGAACGTGCTGGATTACAGCAAGATGCTTTCTGAGATCCTTCCTTCTCAGATTAAGGTAGCGTACCTCCATGGGAGAATGAAAGCAGCCCAGAAGAACGAGATCATGGGAGCGTTTGCCCGAAATGAGATACAGGTGCTGGTATCTACAACCGTTATTGAGGTAGGCGTAAATGTTCCAAATGCTACAGTGATGCTGGTAGAAAATGCAGAGCGGTTCGGACTGGCCCAGCTTCATCAGCTAAGAGGGAGAGTAGGCCGGGGAGAGCATCAGTCTTACTGTATCTTTATTTACGGAGGCAATGATGAGGAGACCAGAAAACGGCTGGATATCCTGGTTAAATCTAATGACGGATTTTTCATAGCAGGAGAGGACCTGAGACTGCGGGGCCCGGGAGATCTGCTGGGTATACGTCAGAGCGGCATGCTGGAATTCCGACTGGGAGATATTTTTCAGGATGCGGATATCCTGAAAAAAGCCAGTGAGGCAGCCGGGTCCATCTTGCTCCTGGACCCGGAGCTGAGTCTGGAACAGAACAGCCGATTAAAGGATCGGCTTCTGTCCTATGCCAGGGATAAAATGGAGTCTCCGGGGCTGTAATCCAGGGCTTACGATGCCATATAAAACCATGAATTTTTGATTCTGACTGTATGTTATGTTTCTGTAAAAAACCATAAACTTCCGGGAAAAACTTGAAAATTAAAAAAAAAAGGTATATGATAAACGGGACATTTAGAGTTGGAAGTATAAAGGAGGAGAATTTTTATGTCACCAAGAAAGACAACATCAAAAGCAGCTCCGGCAACAAAAGCTGCTGTGAAGACAACTCCGGCGAAGACAGAAGAATCTAAAACAGAAACTGCTGCTGCTGAAAAGAAAGCACCGGCAAAAAAAGCAACACCAGTAAAAAAAGAGACCACTACCGTTAGAAAGACTGCTGCTAAAAAGACTGTAGAGAAGGCAGAAATAAAAGAATCTGTATTTGTTCAGTTCGCAGGTGCAGAGTATAATTTAGATGATGTAAAAGCCAATGTAAAAAAAGCATGGATGGCTGAAACTGGCAAAAAAGAAAGCGATATCAAGGATATCCAGATTTACGTAAAGCCTGAAGAGCATGCTGCTTACTATGTAGTAAACGGCGAATTTGTAGAAGGCGGAAGAAAAGTAGAGTTATAAGTTAAGTTTTTATAATTCCAATATAAATGTTGTAAAATTTCAGGGCAGGAGACATCAGCTGTTGATATCTTCTGCCCTGATTTTTTGCCATGAGGTCCTGCTCTATATTTTTACGGCAGGAAATTATGGCTTTTTAGTACTGCTGAGAACTTCCGCTGGACATCTGTCTTTCCTGAGCTTCGATCATTTTCTTGACCATATATCCGCCGACAGAACCGTTCTGCTTAGAAGTCAGATTGCCGTTGTAACCGTCTGTGAGGGGCACTCCCAACTCATTGGCTACCTCATATTTAAAACGGTTTAATGCGCTTTTTGCCTCTGGCACTGCAGCTTTGTTAGAAGAATTACTGTTAGGCATTTTTAGTTCCTCCTTTGAAAGTTGTTTTTTGTTACAGTGGTAGTATATGAAAATAAATAAAAAATACACTAGAAGTTCTTTCATGTTTTGACAAATTCTGAGAATTATATTACAATAAGAAATCAGACTTATAGAAAGGAAAAGGGATTCAGAAAGGCAGTACAGAGTATTTTGGAGAGAATTGCCATTGCTTTGTAAAAAATGTATAAATTTATAAATGATAATTGAAAAAAGTTAGCGTTTTTGCTATAATGATTTTTGACAAAAAATAATGAGGATGATGCAGATGAACATAGGAATTATAGCACATAACAGTAAAAAGGCTTTGATCGAGGATTTTTGTATTGCATACAAGAATATTCTTTCAAAGCATGAGATATATGCTACAGGGACAACAGGTAGAAGGATTGAAGAAGCTACGAATCTTCATGTCCATAAATTTCTTCCTGGCAGTATGGGGGGAGACAAACAGTTTACGGAGATGATAGAGAGAGGAGACATTGATATGGTCATCTTTTTCTACAATCCGGCAATGATCGATCCCAAAGAACCAGATGTATATCAGATTTCCAGGTGCTGTGATCAGTACAATATTCCCATTGCTACCAATATCGCAACGGCAGAATCACTGATACTGGGACTGGAACACGGGGATCTGGATTACCGTCTGAATCCCTGACATCGAAAAGGACTAATATATGAGAGTAATTGCAGGAAGCGCAAAAAGTATGCCCCTGAAGACAATTCCGGGTTTGGACACAAGACCCACCACAGATAGGATCAAGGAGACCCTTTTTAACATTCTCCAGCCCTATATGTGCGGATGCCGGTTTCTGGATATTTTTGCCGGAAGCGGCGGAATCGGGATTGAAGCATTGAGCAGGGGGGCAGATTTTTGCGCCTTTATTGAGAAAAACAGAAAAGCAGTAAAAATCATTGAGGAGAACCTGAAATTTACCAGGCTGGACAACAGAGCCAGGATTCTGGGGCAGGAGGCGCTGACAGCACTCCGCCTTCTGGAGGGTGAGGATCCCTTTGACTGCGTTTTTATGGACCCTCCCTATGGAAAAGGACTGGAAGAACAGGTACTGGCAGTTTTGAAAGATGCTTCTTATGTAAGCGAGGAGACGCTGATCATTGTTGAGGCATCTCTGGATACAGATTTTTCTTATCTGGAAAGTTATGGATTTGCTACTGTCAGAGAAAAAAAATATAAGACAAACATGCATGTGTTTATCAGAAAGGCATAAGTATGGTGAGAGCAATCTATCCGGGGAGTTTTGACCCCGCCACATATGGTCATTTAGATATTATCCGCAGGGCTGCAGCGCTTTTTGACGAGGTGATTGTAGGAGTTTTGAATAATTCTGCAAAAAGTCCGTTGTTTTCTGTGGAGGAACGTGTTAATATATTAGAGAATATAACAAAAGATGTGCCTAATGTAGCGGTTACATCTTTTAGCGGGTTATCCGTAAATTTTGCAAGAAGCTGTAACGCAAAGGTGATTATCCGGGGACTGCGTGCTATTACAGATTTTGAGTATGAACTTCAGATGGCTCAGACCAACAGGGTATTGGCCCAAGATGTAGATACCATGTTTTTGACTACTAGTCTTGAATATGCCTACCTAAGTTCTACAACAGTGAAAGAAGCCGCCTATTTCGGAGCAGATATTTCCAAGTTTGTACCGGAATACGTGGTGCGCAAAGTAGAGGAAAAATATCGGCGGAATCCTGCCGGATGATAAGAGGCAGAAAGATTCTTCCGCAGCCAGGAAGAAAATACATTAAGGAGAAATGAGAAATGAGCAGCAGAATTGAACAAATCATTGAGGAAATCGAGGAATATGTAGAGAGCTGTAAATATCAGCCTTTATCCACAACAAAGATTATTGTAAATAAAGAAGAAATTGAAGAACTTCTGCGGGAACTGCGTCTGAAAACTCCTGATGAGATTAAACGTTATCAGAAGATCATCAGCAATAAAGACGCCATTCTGGCAGATGCCCAGTCAAAAGCAGATAATATTATTGAAGACACCAAGAAGCAGGTTCAGGAAATGGTGAAAGAGTCCGAGGTTATGCAGCAGGCATATGCCCAGGCAAATGAAACCATCAACAGTGCAAACCAGCAGGCCCAGGCAATCATTGATGCGGCTACTAATGATGCAAATGCTCTTCGCCTGAGCGCGGTGTCCTATACAGATGAGCTTATGGGCAATATGGGACAGATTGCTTCCAGTATGCTGGAAAATGCCGCCGGCAAGTATAATGAATTTGTACAGGCTCTCCAGGCATCTTTAGATGTGATCCGTCAGAACAGAGCAGAACTGGCGCCTCAGCTTCAGGGTGGGACGGCTCCTCAGAGTGCAGCACCTGTACAGGAAACTGTTCAGAATGACTATCAGGAAGACAGCCAGGCAGAATATGAAGATGATGACGAATACGATGATGAATATGATGATTTAGATGACGATTTTGACGATTTCGATGAATAATCTTCCAAGGAGCAGGGTGAAAAGGGAGGAGCAGGACTTTCCCTTCAGGTAAGGAGACAGAGGAAGGTCTGTTTCGGCCAGCATGGATTTTGACTGGAAAGCGATGCAAAGTCCTCCGGAGGCAGTAAGAGCCATAAGCAGAGGAAAAGAGACAGACAGATTCCAGTTTCTCTGAGCAATGGCCATAGTTCCAGTGGTGATTTCTGTAAATCCCAGCAGCAGACATTTCAGGTCAGCAGGAAGACCAGGTAAAAGCTCCAGGATTCCCTGGATAAGGGAAAACAGGATGATATATCCCCCCAGCTTGGTAATCGACAAAAAACTGTTCATAATAGAGGCGTCCAGCGCTTCTCCCCAGGAGAAAGCGGCGGATGCCTCTTTTCTTTTGAATTCTGGGAGAGAATTTTCATCAAAGGAATAGCAGCGGCGGAAAAGCAGAGAGGTGAAAAAACTGGAGAGATAAAGGACTCCATAGGCAGGAAGTATGAGCCATTCCCTGTGGAGAAGTTCTACGCAGAGATAAGAAGAGAGAAAGGCAGGTCCGGGATGATTGGAAAAAGTCAGAAGGTAGCAGGCCTCCTGCCGGGAAATCCTGTGGTCCTGATAAAGGTCTGCTGCAGTTTTTGCCCCCATGGGATAACCACAGAAAATTCCTATGAGCAGACCGTATCCCCCCATAGGTGTGAGATGAAAAACAGACTTCCAAAAGCCTTTTGTGATAGCCAGAAGCTTTTCTGCAAAGCCGGCTTTCATGAAAAGCCCGGAGATTATCATAAAAGGAAGCATGGAGGGCAGAAGGGTGTTGAACCAGAGCATGAGACCGGCTCTGGCACATGCTACGGCAGTTTTTGGAAAGAAAAGAAGATAAAGTAAAAAACAGGAAAAAGACAGACAGAAGAAAATGCGTTTCATAGAGAATGTCCTCCAACCTTTATTAAAAATATATGAAAAGCAGGCTTTTTCATGACTGGAAAATGGAGGCTTGCCATTTCTCAGGGAATGTGTAAGAATAAGAGAGGAAATCAGGAAAACCAGGAGGTAGAATATGTCTGTTTTAAAAAATTTACAGCCGGAACGTGTATTTTATTATTTTGAGGAAATTACAAAGATTCCCCACGGCTCAGGAAATACAAAGCAGATCAGCGATTATCTGGCGGAATTTGCCAGAAACCATGGGCTGAGATATATACAGGACGAAAGCAATAATATTATCATTTTTAAAGAAGCATCTAAAGGCTATGAGAAGGCACCCTGCGTGATTCTTCAGGGCCATATGGATATGGTGTGTGAGAAGACTCCAGGCAGCGCTCACGATTTTACCAGGGACCCTCTGAAACTGGTGGTAGAAGGGGATTATATTTCCGCAGAGGATACCACTCTGGGAGGGGATGACGGCATTGCAGTAGCTTATGCTCTGGCAATCCTGGAGGATGACAGCCTTCCTCATCCTGCTCTTGAGGTGCTGATCACAGTAGATGAAGAAATCGGACTTCTGGGAGCAGCAGCCCTGGATACTGCACCGCTGAAAGGAAGATATCTGATTAATCTGGATTCTGAGGAGGAAGGATATCTCTGGGTAGGATGT
Source organism: Blautia sp. An46 (assembly GCF_002161645.1). Taxonomy (NCBI): domain Bacteria; kingdom Bacillati; phylum Bacillota; class Clostridia; order Lachnospirales; family Lachnospiraceae; genus Blautia; species Blautia sp. An46. The sequence goes on from NZ_NFIF01000010.1 coordinate 71,416, forward strand.
GCAGGAGGACTTACCGCTCAGACCAGCATACCAGTGAAATACCAGGAGACCAGGGGTATGAAGTACGAAATTACGGTGTCCGGACTTCTGGGGGGACATTCCGGTGCTGAGATTGATAAAAACCGGGCCAATGCAACCCTTCTTTTAGGAAGATTCCTTTTTGAAGCCAGAGAAAAAGAGGACTATGTTCTGGCAGAGCTGGAAGGAGGGCAAAAAGACAATGCCATTCCAAGGACAGCCAGGGCACTGATATTGGCGGATAGTAAAGCTGGTGCAGAACTCCAGAGTTTTGCCAATGAATTTACAGAGAATCTGAGGAAAGAATATGCGGGCAGTGATGAAGGCATTACAGTTACAGTAGAGGCAAGAGGAGAAGGAGAAGAACCCACACTTCACCCGGTAAGCCTGGAAAAGCTCCTTTTCTTCCTTCTTCACTATCCTAACGGAATCCAGAAGATGTGCGGTTATATGGAAGGTCTGGTGGAGACTTCCTGCAACCTGGGAATTGCCAGACTGACCCAGGAGGATTTCCAGTGTTCAGCCAGTGTCCGCAGTTCTGTAGCTACAGAGAAAAAGGCTCTGGCAGATAAGATTGCTTATCTTACTGAATTTTTAGGCGGGGAATATAAAGCAGAGGGAGATTATCCTTCCTGGGAGTATAAGCAGGATTCGAAACTCCGCCCTTATATGGTGGATATCTACGAGAAACTTTATCATACCAAACCAGAGGTAAAGGTTATCCATGCAGGACTGGAGTGCGGCCTTTTCTATGAGAAAATTCCGGGACTGGACTGTGTGTCTCTGGGACCTGATATGAAAGATATCCATACTACAGAAGAACAGCTGTCGATATCTTCTGTTAAAAGGGTATGGGAATATCTGCTGGAAGTTTTGAAAAATCTGAAAGGATAATGTCATAAATGCCTCTGTCCGTGCATAAAATGATACACTGGTAAGAACTTATTGCCGCCGGGTATCGTCTTTGGAGGACGGAGGTGTTTTTTTGGGAAGATGTCTGCTGTTTTTATGGCTGCTTTTATTTGCAGACGCTTTGCTTCTGGGAAATCTGGAGGAAAAAACCTCTCTTGGTGTGCTTCGGGAGGCGGGAATCCCTCAGGAGAGCTTTCAGGAGGCAGGAATCAGCAGTGAAGATGCCCTGCTCTATGTAGAATTCTGGGAAGATCTGGAATACTTTCCCCTGGCTTTTCCCTGCAGCCGTAAAGAAGAGTTTTTCTTTGAGAATGGCTGGCACGATAAGAGAAATTATGGCGGGGAAAGGCTCCATGAAGGCTGCGATATTTTCGGCAGTCAAAGTATCAGCGGTTATTATCCAGTGGTGAGCATTACTGACGGAGTAGTAGAGCAAGTTGGGTGGCTGCCTCTAGGCGGCTGGCGGATCGGCATCCGCAGTTCGGGAGGCGGATATTTTTACTATGCCCATCTTTCTTCCTATGGCCGGAAGTTTACAGAGGGAGAAAAGATAAATGCCGGAGAACTGTTGGGATTCCTGGGAGACAGCGGATATGGAACAGAAGGAACGACAGGAAAATTCCCCCCTCATCTCCATCTGGGAATCTATGTGCGGACGGAAAAGGAAGAAGAGTATGCCCTGAATCCCTATCCGGTACTGAAGTTCTTACAGGAAAAGCAGAAAATTTTTTTCTATTAAAAAGAAAAAAAATATGCTATACTTTTAAGATATAGTTAAGGAGTAATGTGTTATGGAAATACGTTTGTGGCGTGAATTGCTGATCCCTTATGAACTTGCAGTGAAAGAGCTGGTTATGAAGTTTAACCATCTGAAAAAAGAGCATCAGGAGAAGGACTTGTACTCTCCCATTGAAGAGGTGACAGGGAGAGTGAAATCCATCAACAGTATTCTGGAAAAAATGCAGAGAAAGAACATATCCTGGGAAGAATTGGAAGAAAAAGTAGAAGATATTGCCGGAGTGCGGATCATCTGTCAGTTCTATGAGGATATCGAAAAAGTGGCGGACCTGATCCAAAAGCGCAGTGATATGAAGGTCCTGGAAATCAAGGATTATGTGACCCATATGAAGGACAGCGGATACCGGAGTTATCATATGATCATTTCCTATGCCACAGAGACCCTAGATGGGAAAAAAGAAATCCGGGCAGAAATTCAGATCCGCACCCTGGCTATGAATTTCTGGGCAACTATCGAGCATTCCCTTCAGTATAAGTACAAGGGGAATATGCCTGCCCATTTGGCAGAGCGGCTGACTAATGCGGCGAATTCTATTATCCAGCTGGATACGGAGATGTCTTCTGTTCGAAATGAGGTTATGGATGCACAGAATTCCATGCTTCATCAGTCCAACCTGGTGGCAGATATTCTGAATAATATTGAAAACCTGTATCATTATTCCAATAAGAGAGAAGTGGCAAAGATACAGGATGAGTTTTACAGAATCTACAAAAGAAAGGACCTGCAGCAGCTTGAGCGGTTTCACAGAGAACTGGACATTATAGCGGAAGGATATCAGGCTCAGGCGCTGAACTTTAAAGGAGTTGAGGGGAACTGGCAGAGATGATAGAATTACCGAAAAAATTTAAAGAAGAGATGAAAGAGCTTCTGGGAGAGGAGTATCCCGTTTATCTGGCTACCTATGACCAACCAGTGCGCCAGGGACTGCGATTTAATTCCCGAAAGCTGACAAAGGAAAAGTGGGAGGCAATGGACCCTTTTGGGAGTCAGCCGGTTCCCTGGACGAAAAATGGATATTTTGTGGAAAAGGAAAAGGGGGAGGAGAAGGGCGCTGGCCCTTCCGGACACCCCTATTATTATGCAGGGCTTTATTACATACAGGAACCCAGTGCTATGACTCCGGCCAGCCGTCTTCCGGTGGAGCCGGGGGATCGGGTTTTGGATCTGTGCGCTGCACCGGGAGGAAAGGCCACAGAGCTGGGCTGCCGGCTGTCGGGGAAGGGCTTTCTGGTGGCAAACGATATCAGCAACAGCAGAGCAAAGGCTCTTTTGAAAAATCTGGAGATGACAGGTCTGGCCAATTACTATGTAACCAGCGAGGACCCGGAGAAACTCTGTGAAAAGTTTCCGGAATATTTTCATAAAATTCTTATCGACGCCCCCTGTTCCGGGGAGGGGATGTTCCATAAAGAGCCCCAGATGGCCCGGTATTGGGAAGAGAAGCCTCCGGCTTATTATGCCCAGATTCAGAAACGTCTGATCCTTCAGGGAGCAGATATGCTCCGCCCCGGCGGCATGCTACTTTACTCTACCTGTACCTTTTCCAAAAAAGAAAATGAGGAAGTTATCGCTTATCTTTTAAAGGAACGGCCAGATATGGAGACAGTGGAGCCGGAACCCTATGAAGGATTTTCCAAAGGTTTTCCTTTAGAAGGAGAGGCAGAAGAGATGAATGGACAGCTTCAGAAATGCATCCGTCTCTTTCCCCATAAGATTTCCGGAGAAGGACATTTTGCAGCTCTGATAAGGAAAAAAGGAGAGGCTGCAGAAGAAAGGCCGGCAAAAGAAAAAAGTATTTCCCTGCCTCTGCCGGTCCAGGATTTCCTGAAGATGACGTCCATGGATTTTTCCCGGGGATTTTTTAAGATGGAGGGCGAGAGGGTATACTTTCTTCCTGAGGGAGGAGCGATGCCCAGACTCCGGTATCTCCGCACAGGACTGTATCTTGGGGAGGCAAAGAAAAACCGTTTTGAGCCCAGCCAGGCTCTGGCTATGGCTCTTTCACCGGAGACTTTTGACTCCTGTATCAACCTTTCCTCAGAAGACATCAGAACTGTAAAATATCTGAAAGGGGAGACCATTGAAACAGGCGATATCCCTACAGCCCGAGAAACAGGCTGGCAGCTGGTATGTGTGGAGGGATTCGCTCTGGGCTGGGGCAAGCTAAACAACGGAATCCTGAAGAATAAGTATTATGCAGGATGGAGGCTTAGATAGTTGAAATGATGAGACTGGACAAATTTCTGGCGGATATGGGTCTGGGAACAAGAAGTGAAGTGAAAAAGGATATTAGAAAAGGTCTGATCCTGGTAAACGGAACCCCAATAAGAACCCCGGAGTATAAGATCGATATCCAGAAAGATCAGGTGACGGCAAAAGGCCAGCCGGTATCTTATGCAAAGCAGGAGTATTATATGCTGAATAAGCCTGGAGGAGTGGTATCTGCCACAGAGGACAAGCGAGAAAAGACAGTGCTGGATCTGATACAGGAGAAAAAGCGAAAAGACCTTTTTCCTGTGGGGCGGCTGGACAAGGATACGGAAGGGCTGCTGCTTATTACCAACGACGGCCCTTTAGCCCATGAACTGCTGTCTCCAAAGAAACATGTGGACAAGACTTATTTTGTGAAAGCCGGGAAACCGTTGTCTGATGAAGATGTCAGAATGCTGGAGACAGGAGTAGATATCGGGGAAGAAAAGCAGACTCTGCCTGGAAAGGTATCCCGATTATCTCCGGAGAGGACAAGCTTTTGTCTCACTATCAGAGAGGGGAAATTTCATCAGATAAAGAGAATGCTCCAGGCGGTAGACAATGAAGTGCTGTATTTAAAAAGGCTGTCTATGGGCAGCCTGGTTCTGGACGAGGGACTGGATCCAGGAGAGTACAGACCTTTGACCCAGGAGGAAATTGAGAGGTTAAAAGAACATGCTGGAAAACAAAAAAGCAGTGATATTTGATTTAGACGGAACCCTGGTAGACTCTATGTGGATGTGGAAGGAGATTGATCTGGAGTTCCTTTCAAAAAAAGGGGTGGTGATTCCGGAGGATATCCAGAAATTTCAGGACGAGCTGGAAGGCATGGGATTTACGGAGACAGCCTGTTTCTTTAAAGAGAGGTTTCACCTTGCCGATTCTATTGAGGAGATCAAGAACACCTGGATTCTCATGGCAGAGGATAAATACTGCAATCAGGTACCTTTAAAGCCGGGGGCCGGTGAATTTTTAGAAGCATTGAAAAAAAGAGACTTTCAGATTGGGATCAGCTCCAGCAACAGCCAGGAACTGATTCGGACAGTCTTAAAGGCTCATAAGATAGAAGATTGTTTCAACTGTATTACTACCTGCTGTCAGGTGCCGGCGGGCAAGCCTGCACCGGATGTATATCTGGAGACTGCCAGAGGTCTTGGGATTTCTCCGGCTGACTGTCTGGTATTTGAAGACGTTCCTATGGGAATCCTGGCAGGAAAACGGGCTGGCATGAAGGTCTGCGCCGTAGAAGACGATTTCAGCAAGGGACAGGAAAAACAAAAACGAGAGCTGGCAGACTGGTATATCCAGGACTATTATGAGGTTCTCAGGGAGTGCCTATGAGCGGAAAATTTCTGCCGGTGACAAGGGAAGAGATGGAGGAGAGAGGAATCCTCCAGCCGGATTTTGTCTATATTTTAGGAGACGCCTATGTGGATCATCCTTCCTTTGGCGCGGCGATTATTACAAGATTATTAGAGAGCCGGGGATACTCGGTAGGTATTATTTCTCAGCCTGACTGGAAAAAGAAGGAGAGTATTGCCCTCTTCGGGGAGCCCAGACTGGCCTTTCTGGTTTCAGCGGGAAATATGGATTCTATGGTAAATCATTATACGGTTTCCAGAAAACACAGAAAGACCGACGCTTATTCTCCCGGAGGGGAAATGGGGCTTCGGCCAGACCGGGCGGTGACAGTATACAGCAATCTGATTCGCCAGACCTATAAGAATACTCCTATAATCCTGGGAGGGATCGAAGCCTCTCTCAGAAGAATGGCCCATTACGATTACTGGGCAGATGCTATGAAACATTCGGTCCTGCTGGATTCCGGAGCAGATATGATCTCCTATGGAATGGGCGAGAGGAGTATCCTGAAGATTGCCGAAGCTCTGGATATGGGAATCCCCGTAGAACATATTACCAATATTCCGGGAACGGTGTACAGGACCAAGGAGCCGCCTAAGAAGGGAATCCTTCTTCCCTCTTATGAGGAAGTTTCCGGAGATAAAAGGGCTTATGCCAAAAGCTTTAAGATACAGTATGAGAATACAGACCCTTTTACGGGTAATGTGCTGATGGAATCTTATGGCGGCAAAGGCTATATTGTGCAGAATCCGCCTTCCAAGCCACTGAGTCAGAAGGAGATGGACGAAGTATACGGCCTGCCCTATGCGGGGACCTATCACCCTATGTACGAGAAAAAGGGAAAAATTCCGGCTATCGAAGAGATCCGGTTCAGCATTACCAGCAACCGGGGCTGCTTCGGGGGCTGTAATTTCTGCGCCCTGGCCTTTCATCAGGGAAGGATTGTCCAGACCAGAAGTCAGGAATCTATTTTGGAAGAGGCAGAGAAATTTACCAGAGAGCCGGATTTTAAGGGCTATATCCATGATGTGGGAGGGCCTACGGCAGATTTCCGTCACCCTTCCTGCAAGAAGCAGATGACAAAGGGAATCTGTACAAATCGACAGTGCCTTTTTCCAAAACCATGTAAAAATCTGGAGGCAGATCATAAGGACTATCTGGAACTCCTTAGGAAGCTTCGTAAGCTGCCAGGAGTAAAGAAGGTCTTTATCCGCTCAGGAATCCGCTTTGACTATGTGAACCAGGATCCTTCGCCGGAATTTCTGGACGAACTGGTACGCTACCATGTAAGCGGACAGCTTCGGGTGGCTCCCGAGCATGTTTCAGACCAGGTTCTGTATTACATGGGCAAACCAGAGCATCAGGTATATGAGGAGTTTATCAGGAGATTTTATAAGGCTAATGAGAAATATGGAATGAAGCAGTACGCAGTGCCCTATCTTATGTCCTCTCATCCCGGCTGTACCATGAAAGAGGCGGTAAAGCTGGCAGAGTATGTAAGGGATATGGGCTTTATGCCGGAGCAGGTCCAGGATTTTTATCCTACCCCGTCGACCATGTCCACCTGTATGTATTACACAGGTATAGATCCCCGGACAGGAGAAAAGGTCTATGTGCCCAGAGATTCCAGGGAGAAAGCCATGCAGAGAGCCCTTCTTCAATATCGGAAACCAGAGAATTATGAGCTGGTCCGGGAGGCCCTGGAAAGAGCAGGAAGAACCGATCTTATTGGATTTGGTGGAAAATCCCTGATACGGCCCAGAAAGGGCGAAAAGGCTGGACTGACCGGAGGAAAAAGGACAGAAAAGACTGGACAGCATCTTCAGGGGAGAGAAAAGGCCGGAAAATCGGGAAAGAAAAAGACTATTCGGAATGTACACAGAAAAAAGACAAAAGGGTAAGGTTGTGGTATGATGAAAATAGCGGTTGTCACAGGCGCTTCTTCCGGTATGGGAAGAGAGTTTGTGGGGCAGATCGCAGAAAAATATCCCTGGCTGGATGAAATCTGGGCCATTGCCAGAAGGGCCGGGGAGCTGGAAAAATTAAAAGAGGAAATACAGGAAGTCTCAGTGCGTCCTCTGCCTCTGGATATTTCCAGGGAAGAAGACCGGGAGAAGCTGAAAAAGCTTTTGAAGAAAGAGAACCCCAAAATCCTGCTTCTGGTAAATGCCGCAGGAATGGGAATACAGAAAGAATTCGCTGGGATTTCGCCTCAGGAGGCTGTTTCTATGACAGAGCTGAATTGTTCTGCCCTTACCGGGATTACCGGTATCTGTCTGCCTTACTGCAAAGATGGGAGCAGGATTTTTATGCTTGCCAGCGCTGGGGCTTTTGTCCCTCAGCCGGGATTTGCCGTATATGCGGCCTCAAAGGCTTATGTGGTCAGCTTTTCCAGGGCTCTGAACCGGGAGCTGAAACCGCGGAGGATTCAGGTCACCGCAGTGTGCCCCGGCCCTGTGGATACCCCATTTCTGGAAAAAATGGGAGGGAAAGACCAGATGCCCGGCTATAAGAAACCCTTTATTGCCAGGCCCGGAGCCGTTGTGAAGAAGGCTTTAAGAGATGGAGCCAGGGGGAGGGAACTGTCGGTTCCAGGAGTTTTTATAAAGGCTCTGGAAGCTGGCTGCAAAATCCTTCCCCACAGTTTGATACTGAGATTTATGGAGGGAAAGTCAGATTCATGAGTAAGACGACAAAGAAAAAAATCCGGAAAGGAGATTTCGGATATATCAAGACACAGCAGAAAAAAAGAATCCTATATACAGTCCTGGCTTTTATTGCCCCTCTTCTGGTGTTTTTTACGGGACTGTACATTAACAGGACCAGGAATACAGTTTTTACAGTGGTAGCTGTGGTTGCCTGTCTTCCGGCCTGCAAATTTGCAGTGGATATGATCATGATGTTTCTTCAGAAACCTATGGCGGAAGAGGACTACAAGGAGATTGAAAAACACAGGCATGGGCTTACATGTGCTTATGAGCTGGTAATCTCAGCCTATGAGAAACAGTCTTTTGTAGATTCTTTAGCGGTCTGCGGCAATAATGTGGTAGGATATACAAGCAGAGAGAAAACAGATACGGCTTTTGTAGAGAAACATATCCAGGATATGCTCCGGCAGAACGGCTTTTATGTGACAGTAAAGATTTTCCGGCGGCTTCCCGATTATACGGCCCGTCTGGAATCTATGTGGGAGCACAGAGAGGCACTGGAAAAAGATATTAAGTATCGTCCAGATCCGGCAACTCCTGATATGACCAGGAGTGAGAAGATCATGGCTGTGCTTTATGCGATTTCTCTCTAGGAGGAGTTATGGAACAGATTACAGTAAAAGAGGGAGACAGCGGACAGCGGCTGGATAAATATCTGGGGAAATATTTAAAAGAAGCGCCCAAAAGTTTTCTCTACAAAATGATGAGGAAAAAGAACATCACCCTGAATGGAAAAAAGGCTCAGGGAAATGAAATCCTGAAAGAAAAGGATGAAATCCGGCTGTTTCTGGCTGCTGAAACCATAGAAAAATTCCGGGGCGCCGGGAAAGAGGAAGGGGTTCATGGCCTTTTGGATATTCCTTATGAGGATGCCCAGGTACTCTTTGTCAATAAACCGGCAGGAATGCTTTCTCAGAAGGCTGCCAGAGAAGATGTTTCTCTGGTAGAATATCTTACAGGTTATCTTCAGGAAAAAGAAAAGGCAGGGGAGGAAAGAGGAGATACTTTCCGTCCTGGCATCTGCAACCGGCTGGACCGGAATACCAGCGGCCTGGTGGCGGCAGGAAAGACGGTGAAGGGGCTTCAGGCTCTGTCAGAGGCCTTCCGGGAAAGGACTATGCATAAATATTACCTGGCTCTGGTAAGGGGGAGAATTGCAAAGCCTGCCTATATTAAAGGATATCTGAAAAAGGATGAGAAGAAAAATCAGGTAAGGATAACAGAAAAGGAAATAAAGGGAAGCCTTCCCATAGAAACCAGGTATAAGCCCCTGGAGATTTCTCAGGGAGGAGATACCCTTCTGATGGTAGAACTTTTAACCGGACGTTCTCATCAGATACGGAGTCACCTGGCATCTATAGGACATCCGGTTATCGGAGACCGAAAATATGGGGAGAAAAAGAGTAATGACAGGTATGAGAGAAAATACGGTGTGAAAAGCCAGCTCCTCCATGCATGGAAGCTTCAGTTTCCCTGGGAAGAGGGAACACTGAAAGGTCTGTCAGAACGAACAGTTACGGCCCAGCCGCCGGACTTATTTCAGAAAGTCCTGGAAGGGGAAGGATTTGATGAAAAGATATACAGAGAAAATAAGGGAGAAGAATCATGAAGAAAACATCTATCGCAAAAGAACTGTGGGAATATGTAAAGATGATCATCTTTGTGGTGGTTTTTGTGCTGGTAGTAAATAATTTTCTGATCATTAATGCAAAGATTCCTTCTGAATCTATGGAAAATACTATTATGACCGGGGATCGTATATTCGGCAACCGGCTGGCTTATCTTCTGGGAGGTCCGGAGAGATATGATATTGTTATTTTCCGGTATCCTGATGATGAAAGTCAGCTTTTCATTAAGAGAGTTATCGGTCTTCCCGGAGAGACTGTGGAGATCATAGATGGGAAGGTGTACATAGACGGCTCAGAGACGCCTTTGGATGACAGCTTTACCCCGGAGACCCCTACGGGAAATTACGGACCATATACAGTTCCGGAAGGCTGCTACTTTATGCTGGGAGACAACAGGAATAATTCCAGGGATTCCCGTTTCTGGCAGAACCCTTATGTAGAAGAAGATAAGATTCTGGGAAAAGCCGTGCTGAGATATTTCCCAGGTATTAAATTCCTGGAGTAAGGAGGCGAACAGATGGCAACCTGGAACTCCAGAGGCCTGAGGGGCTCAACACTGGAAGAATTTATCAACCATACCTGTGAACTATACAGAGAGAAAAATCTGGCTCTCATACAGAAAGTGCCTACACCTATTACGCCAGTACAGATTGACCAGAAAAGCAGGCACATTACCCTGGCCTATTTTGAAAAAAAAAGTACAGTAGACTATATTGGGGCTGTTCAGGGGATTCCGGTATGCTTTGATGCAAAGGAATGCTCTACAGACACATTTCCCCTTCAGAATATCCATGAGCATCAGGTGGCATTTATGAGAGACTTTGAAAGGCAGCAGGGAGTAGCTTTTCTAATCTTATATTTTTCTCACAGAGATGAGGTTTATTATTTGACTTTCCGCCAGATGTACCGCTTCTGGCAGCGGGGAATCCAGAGGGGGCCAAAACATTTTAAATACCAGGAGCTGGAACCTCAGTGGTTTCTGGAGAGGAAAGGAAATGTTCTGGTACCTTTCCTGGATGGGATACAGAGAGACCTGGAATACAGAGTATAGCAACCTTTGGGTAAATACTGCGAAACGAAAAGGAACTTCTTCAGAGGCTCCTTTTTTTGTATACTAAAATTAATACTGGGATAAAAGACTATGCTTTCCGGTAATTTTCAGATATTCTGAGCAGGCATTAGACGGGTTTTTATTCCGCTGTTATACTATGTGTAAAAATAAGAAACAGGAGACAAAAGCTCTGAGACAGGGAGGGAAAAGATTGGAAAACCATTTAGATATTGTACACCAGGTACTTGAACAGGTGAACCAGGTGATTTTAGGAAAAAGGGAGGAAATCCGGGAGGTTATGCTGGCTTTCCTGGCAAAGGGACATGTGCTTCTGGAAGATATTCCCGGGGTGGGAAAGACAACCCTGGCAGTAGCTTTTTCCCGGACAATGCTCCTGGATTACAAAAGAGTCCAGTACACAGGATGGAACCTTTCTGTACCAAGTCTGCAGACACAGAGCAGAGAGGAGACCAGAGATACCCAGAACAGACAGAGCCCTGGAATATTTTTTGAAGTGGACAAAAGGACAGTATGGAAAGGAATCCTTACCGGAGCAGGAGGAATAGGAATTCTGTGTCTGATTTTCTACAGGCGCTGGAAAAGGCGGGATCAGTGGATACAGAAAGGAGGCATGGGACGTCTTTTTGACCAGCTTCTTTTTGAGCTGCATTTTTCCGGAAGAATGAAAGAATATCAGGGATGGGAAAAAGACTTTGCCTATAGACTTTCAGAAGAAATACCGGCGGTTACTTTGGAAGAAACAGAGCAGCTTCTCCGGGGAGCAAGAGAGGAAGCCTTTGGAGAGCCTGGAAAACAAAAAAAAGAAAGCTTTCAGGCAGCCTGGAGAAGCTGCCTGAAGGTAAGAGTTCATTTATTATCCAGGATGAAAAGACCAGTAAAACTGCTTTATTATATACGGGTTTCTTTCCGATGGTTTTCACCTTGATACTGTTTCCGGTAATCTGTGGGAAGAATCCCTGTTACACTTTTAAAGGCATTTGTAAACTTACTAGGACTTTCATATCCCACAGAAAGGGCAATGGAGGAGATGCTTTCCTGGGAACAGCGGAGCATGGCGGCTGCCTGCTGGATACGATATTCTTTCATGTATGAGGCAATGGGAAGTCCGTAGACAGACTTAAAAATGCTCTTCAGGGCAGAGCTGTTGATCAGATACTTTTTTGAAAGCTCCTCTATGGTGAACCTTTTCGTGAGATTTTGGGTGAGAAGACTGTGGACAGAACGGATAATCTCTACCTGATCTGAGTAATACGGGTCTGCAGCTTTTCCCTGAGAAGGATCTTCCATATAAAGAAACAGGAGAAGTTCCTGGCACTTTAATTTCAAATAAGGAAATTTCATCTCCTGAGGCAGATGGTAGAGTTCGGAAAAAATATGTTCTACTCTTTTGTTAGCCGGAAAAGAAAAAATTTCCTGGGAGGTACAGAACTTATGAAACAGCAGGCCCTCTGGAAGTTCTGTCTCATTAAGAGGAGAGGGAAGAGATGTTTTCAGAACATCTAAATCTATGGAAACTGTAATGCCTTCATAGTACCCTAAAGGAAATGTAATCTCTGTCCTGGATTCTTTACAGGCATCTCTGCAGTGAACAGCCAGATCTCCCTTTCCTACATAGAGGCTTTGGCCGTTTTCCATATTCCAGCCAATCCGCCCCAGATTGCAGTGATCAATCTTCAAAACAGAAGGCTTATGGCTGTGATGAAAGGCAAACTTATGGCCAAGACACCAGGCAAAGGTAATGCCCATTCCCGGATACAGATCATAATGCTCGAGAAGCAGTTTGGTATCCTTAAAATCCCCAAGAGGGAAGAGTTTTTCCTGTACGGTTTTTGCAGGATAGGAATAAATTCTGAGCAGGCACTGGCCGGCATCCAGATCTTTTAGTCTTTCTTTCAGCTGACAAGATAATTCTTTTTCCATAAGACAAGACTCCTTCAGATTTTTTCTGTCCTTTCAGGACAGGTGATCTTGCCAAGGGTTTCTATGGTGTGATGGAGAACTTGGGCCAGTTCAGTGTCTGCTGTACGGTAATACATTTCTTTTCCTTCCCGGCGGCTTACGATCAGGCCGCTGCTTTTTAACAGCTTCAGATGATGAGAGACTGCAGGGCTGCTCATGTTGACAAGAGCAGCAATGTTCAGCACACATTCTTCGCAGTGGCACAGGAGCCAGAATATCCTCAGACGGCTTGGATCTCCCAGTTGTTTCATAGCTTCAGAGACTCCTGCAATTTCCTCTTCCGTAGGCATGTGTTCTGCAACTTTCTTTTCATTATACCCATGATCATGGGGTAAAATCTGATTTTTCATAGACGATTCCTCACAAGTATAGTTGTAAATTGTTCCATTTGGAAATAGTTTTAGCCCGAATAGAAAAAGGGCTCTTTTTTCTCTTGACTTATTATACAATCAGAAGTAAAGTATAGTCAACAATTAAAAGATTGTTTAATTAAATAAATGATTAAACAAATAGAGAGGAGAAAAGAAAAATGAAAAAAACTTACAAAATCGATGTTGACTGTGCCAACTGTGCAAATAAGATGGAAGATGCTGCAAAGAAAACTGCCGGTGTGAAAAACGCCGTTGTAAATTTTATGACTTTAAAGATGCAGGTGGAATTTGAAGAAGGCCATGAGCCAAAAGCAGTTATGCAGGAAGTTCTGAAAAACTGCAAAAAAGTAGAAGACGACTGTGAAATCTTTTTATAAAGAGAGAAAGAGAGTGGCCCTATGAATAAGAAACAGAAAAAAATGCTGATCCGGATTCTGGCGGCGGCTGCTTTGATGATAGGCCTGAGCTTTCTTCCTGTGGAGGGAGGGCTCAGGTTCCTTCTTTACCTGATTCCTTATTTTATCATTGGATATGATATCCTTCGGAAAGCTTTCAAAGGAATCAAAAACAGGCAGCCTTTTGATGAATCTTTACTCATGTCTATCGCCACCATTGGCGCTATTGCCATAGCTGTCTGCGATGACGGAGACTATACAGAGGCTATTGCGGTAATGCTGTTTTATCAGATCGGAGAATGGTTTCAGAGCTATGCGGTGGGAAAGAGCAGAAGAAGTATCAGCGAGTTGATGGATATCCGTCCGGATTATGCGAATATAGAGATAAACGGAAAGCTGGAACAGGCAGACCCGGATGAGGTAGAAGTTGGCTCAGTAATCCTGGTACAGCCGGGAGAAAAGGTTCCTATCGACGGAATTATCCTGGAAGGCAGTTCCACATTGAATACCAGCGCTCTTACTGGAGAAAGCCTTCCAAGAGAGACTGGACCGGGAGATGAGATTATCAGCGGTTGTATTAATATGACAGGAGTGCTGAAAATACGAACTACCAGAGAATTCGGGGAGTCAACAGTTTCTAAGATCCTGGATCTGGTGGAAAATGCCAGTTCCAGAAAATCTAAATCCGAAGACTTTATTACAAAATTTGCAAGAGTTTATACCCCGGCGGTTGTTTACTGTGCCATTGCTCTTGGAGTCCTTCCGCCTCTGGTGCGGATGATCGGTATGGGACTGAGCCCTGACTGGGGAACCTGGATATACCGGGCGTTGACCTTTCTGGTGATCAGCTGTCCCTGTGCGCTGGTAATCAGTATACCTTTAAGCTTTTTTGCAGGTATCGGAGGGGCCAGCAAAGAGGGGGTTCTTGTAAAAGGTTCCAATTATCTGGAGAGTCTTTCACAGACAAAGTATTTGGTGTTCGATAAAACAGGAACCCTTACTCAGGGAGTTTTTGAGGTAAACGGCGTCCACCATGCAGCTATGGAAGAGGAGAAACTTCTGGAGTATGCGGCGCTGGCGGAAAGCGCTTCCTCTCATCCTATCAGCAAAAGCCTTCAGAAAGCATACGGGAAAGAAATTAACCGCTCCAGAGTACGGGATATCCGGGAAATCAGCGGAGAAGGCGTTACGGCTGTAGTAGACGGGGTGCCTGTAGCGGCAGGAAATGAAAAACTGATGAAGAGGCTGGGAGTTGAGTCTGTTCCTTGTCACCATACAGGAACTATTATTCATATGGCAGTAGATGAAAAATACGCAGGCCATATCGTCATCTCCGATATTGTAAAGCCGCATTCAAAAGAAGCAGTTGCAGCCCTAAAAAGGGCAGGCGTAGAAGAAATTGTTATGCTTACAGGAGATGACCATCGGGTGGCAGAAAGTGTAGGGGCTTCTCTGGACATCGACAGAATATATGCAGAGCTTCTTCCGGGAGATAAAGTGGAAAAAGTCGAAGAACTTCTGGGGGAAAAGAAAGGAAAAGGCAAAGTTGCTTTTGTAGGAGATGGGATCAATGATGCCCCGGTGCTTTCCAGAGCTGATATCGGAATTGCCATGGGAGCTATGGGTTCAGACGCTGCCATTGAGGCGGCAGATGTGGTTCTCATGGACGATGATCCTCTAAAGATAGCTAAGGCCATTAAAATTTCCAGAAAATGTTTGAAGATTGTCTATGAAAATATTTGGTTTGCCATTGGAATTAAAATTATCTGTCTATTCCTGGGGGCTGTGGGAATCGCTAATATGTGGCTGGCCATATTTGCAGACGTAGGAGTCATGATTTTGGCTGTGCTCAACGCCATACGGGCATTATTTGTTAAAAAATTGTAAATCTGGTGAACAACTTCTTTTATAAAAAAGGACCGATTTTCCATACAATAGGTTTTTGTATGGAAAATCGGTCCTTTTTCAGGTGAAATGGGAAATTTTACTTGTATTTTTTTCTGTACAAAGAAATTGACATCTCTATATGTTTATGATAGACTTGTTAAAAAAGTGAATTTTTTAACAAATTGTAAAAACAGTGAAATACTCTAGAGGTATAATTCTTTATGAAAAATCATAAACGGATACTGTTATCCTTAGTATTTATGCTCTTATTTGTTCAAAGCACTCTGCATTTCAGCGGTTCACAACTGTTACTAGGGGACCCGGAAGGAAAGAAAACTGTCTGTTCTTCTCAGGAAAGAAAGAAGATCCCTTCTGTGACGGTTCCAATGTCTGCAAAAGATACACGAGCGCTGTGGACCAGAGAAAAACAAGTAAGCATACACCTTACGGATTTCTCTCAGTGTACTTCTTATACAGAAGAATGCCCGGAAGAAAAAAGTTACAGATGGAGAGATGAATCTTATCTGGAAAGGCAGGAGAAACAGAAACTGCCAGATGGTCTGCGGGCGCCGCCCGAGACAAATCATGTAACACTAAAGGCAATATAAACAATATTACAAGCAAATAAGGAGTGCAGTGATGAACAATTCAGGAAAAACTAAAATTGTAGTTGTAGGAGCCGGAAATGTAGGAGAAGCTATCGCCTATACTCTCATGGTAAGAGAGCAGGCTACAGAAGTAGTAATGGTTGATTTAAATGAAGCCAGGGCAAAAGGCGCAGCTCTGGATGTTTTTCATGGTGCAGGATTCCACTGTCCAGTAAGAGTAAAACAGGGCGGATATGAGGAATGCGCCGATGCAGATATTATTATTGTGACTGCGGGTATTGCAAGAAAGCCTGGACAGACTCGGCTGGAACTGGCGAAGACCAATGTCTCTATTATTAAGAGTGTTACGGAAAGCATTATGAAATATGCAGAGAACCCGCTGATCATTGTAGTATCCAATCCGGCAGATATCCTGACCATGGAAGTACAGAAGGTTTCGGGACTTCCTTCTCATAGGGTTATTGGAAGCGGAACATCTCTGGATACAGCCAGATTCAGATGCAACATCAGCGAGCCCCTGAATGCCGATGTGGAAGACATTCAGGCATACATCTTAGGCGAGCATGGAGACAGCCAGGTGCCTGTATGGAGTTCTGCTACAATTGCAGGTCTTCCTTTAGATGAATATTTAAAACAGACTGGAAAGGAACTTGACAGAGCTGAGATTTCAGAACATACTAAGACTGGCGGTGCAGAGGTTATCGAATTAAAAGGCGCTACCTTCTACGGCGTTGCAATGGCGGTTTCCGCTATTGTGGAAAGTATCCTGAAAGACAGCGGAGCCATCCTTCCAGCTGCCCATGTACTGGATGACAGTTTTGATAATTGGTCTGGAATTGCATTTTCTCTGCCATGCCGCATAGGAGGACAGGGAATACAGGGCGTTTTAAGAGTTCCTATGAATGAGGAAGAGAAGGCCGCAATGGATAACTCAGCCAAAATCTTAAAAGATTTCTGGGCGCAGGTAAATGAATAAAATATAAAGGAGAGAAAAAAATGGACAAGAGAGAATTTGCATTAAAGCAGCATGAAGAATGGGCTGGAAAAATTGAAGTAATCAGCAGAGCGAAGATTGAAACACCGGAAGATCTTTCTGTTGCTTACACACCAGGAGTTGCAGAGCCTTGTGTGGAGATTTCAAAAGATGTAGACCTGTCATATAAATATACACGCCGGGGAAACATGGTAGCGGTTGTTACAGACGGAACAGCTGTATTAGGTCTTGGGGATATCGGACCAGAAGCAGGAATGCCTGTTATGGAAGGGAAATGCGCATTATTTAAAACTTTTGCAGATGTGGATGCTTTTCCTCTGTGCGTACGTTCTAAAGATGTAGACGACATCGTAAAGACTGTAAGTCTTCTGGCAGGAAGCTTTGGCGGTGTAAACCTGGAAGATATTTCCGCTCCCAGATGCTTTGAAATTGAGAGAAAATTAAAAGAGTGCTGTGATATTCCGATTTTCCATGATGACCAGCATGGAACAGCAGTTGTTACAGCCGCTGCTCTGATCAATGCCTTAAAACTGGTAGGAAAGAACCTGGATGATATTAAAGTAGTTACTTCAGGAGCAGGAGCTGCAGGTATTGCCATCATCAAACTGTTAGTAAGCCTGGGTCTGAAGAACGTGGTTATGTGTGACCGTCACGGAGCAATTTATAAAGGCCGTGAAAACCTGAATAAAGAAAAAGAAGAAATGGCAGAAATCTGCAATCAGAATATGGAGAAGGGAACTCTGGCAGAAGTACTGAAAGGCGCCGATGTATTTATTGGCGTTTCCGCGCCTGGTACAGTTACTGAGGAAATGGTACAGAATATGGCAGAAAAACCAATCCTTTTCCCAATGGCAAACCCAGTTCCGGAAATCATGCCAGACCTGGCTAAAAAAGCAGGCGCTGCTGTTGTAGGAACAGGAAGAAGCGATTTCCCGAACCAGATCAACAACGTACTGGCATTCCCAGGTATCTTCAGAGGTGCTCTGGATGTGCGTGCGAAAGATATCAATGATGAGATGAAGGTAGCAGCAGCATATGCTATTGCTGGATTGGTAGAAGAAGACAAGCTGTCTCCAGACTACATCATTCCAAATGCATTTGACAAACGTGTGGCTAAAGCCGTAGCGGAGGCAGTAGCCGAAGCAGCTCGCAAGACAGGCGTAGCAAGAATTTAATTTTATAATTTGTTAGTTGTGAACCAGGTTAATGTTTGAAACCTAAACAAGTAAAAATAAAAAAGACATTTCGTATCGAAGAGGATACGGAATGTCTTTTTTGCTAAGAAATTTTCTTTTTTATATTTTTCCTAAAAAAAGAATGATAAATGTTCGGGTATGTGTTAGAATACAAATGATGAATGTGTTTTTTTTAACATGCTTTTGTAATGCGGAGGGGGGGAAACAGAGAAATGGATCATGAACATGGAATCGGTCAGACAGCAGCTACTGTTCTACGGCTTCTGAATGTGACTCCCGGCCCCAAGATGGCGAAACCTCATGATAAAGTTCTGGATATGGCGGAACAGATATTGACCGGAGAGGGCAGGAGGCGGGCATTTTTTTATAACCCTGACGCAATCGGAATGTGGATTTACAGAAAATACCAGAAAAAGTTTGCAGGATTGGAGAATCGGGTGCAGCTTCGTATGAAAATCCATACAGCATATCCTCCGGTTACGCCGGTATGCTTTGGAAGTATGTATACGGGACTTCCGCCAAAAGAACATGGGATTACAAAATATAGAAAGCCGGTCCTTCTGGTAGACACGGTATTTGACTATCTTGTGAGAGCAGGAAAAAAAGCAGCTATCATCTCTACAGAAGGAGACAGTATTTCTCGGATATTTCTGGGGAGAGATATTGATTATTTTATTTATCCTACCGTAGAGGAATGTAATGAGAAAGCGCTGGATCTGATAGAACGTGACAAATATGATTTTATGGTCCTGTATAACGGCAATTATGACTATATGATGCACCGGTTCGGACCGGAAGGGAGCCGGGCCCTGGAAGCTCTGGATCAAAATATAGAGACATTTCTGAATATTTATGACAGGATAAAAGAATATTGGAAAGATCATCCTACGGTTCTGGCTTTTGCACCGGATCACGGGTGTCATAAAAAGCTGATGTTTATGGGGAGTCATGGAATCCAGATACCTCAAGATATGGAGACTATACATTTTTACAGTTTTATAAATTCAACAGACCAGTGCACCATACCGCAGCAAAAATAGGCAGGGTATGCTGGGAAAGGGAACTAAATGGCAAAGAAGTTTTATGCAGTAAAGAAAGGCAGAAATACGGGAATTTTTACTACATGGGAGGAATGTAAAGCCAGTGTGAGCAGATATTCCGGCGCCCAGTATAAAAGCTTTCCCACATTGGAAGAAGCCAGAGAGTATCTGGAGGGAAGCCAGGGGCCTTCGCCGGGAGGTTCAGACCAGGAGGAGGATAGTTGTACAGCCTATGTGGACGGCAGTTTTGATCAGGAAAAAAATGCGTATTCATACGGCTGTATCATTTTATACCGGGGAGAACGGACAGAAATGAGTCAGGCTTTCCAGGGGGGAGAGGACATTTCCATGAGGAATGTAGCGGGGGAACTGGAAGGAGCCATGGCCGCTATGAAGTTTTGTGAAGAGAGGAAGATAAAGGTTCTTCATCTCTACTATGACTATCAGGGAATCGAATCCTGGGCTGTGGGAGACTGGAAAAGGAACCGGCCCGGAACCATCCGATACAAAAGTTTTTATGATGGCTTGAAAAATGTGAAGGTAGTATTTCATAAAGTAAAAGGGCACAGCGGCGTGGAACTAAACGAGGCGGTAGACCGTCTTGCCAAGGCTGCTTTGGGAATTTAAAAAGGGAGAGAATAAGATTATGGTCAGTAAAAAAGTAAAAATCATAAATCCGTCCGGTCTTCATTTGAGAACGGCAACGGTATTGTCAAACAGCGTTCTGAAATATGACGCAAAGCTGCAGTTTGCATATGAAAAGAACAATTTTAAAGGAGTTGTAAATCTGAAGAGTATCCTGAATATTGTGGCAGCAGGGGTGATCCAGGGACAGGAAATAGTGATTACCAGTGAAGGCCCTGAGGAAAGGGAGGCATTGGCAGCGGCTGTGGCGGCTATTGAAAATGGCCTGGGAGAGATGGATAAAAACAAAAATTTATGAAGATATGGAGCTGAAGTTCTTCTTATGTCAAAGAAAAACTACAGCTCCATTTTTTTCTTTGAACGGCTGACATTATAGTATACTGTCTAAGAATCGGCAGTAAAGGTTGAAAACCAGATGAAATAAAATGAATGATTGTGAATGGATATATGGGATTAAATGATTGTTTGTGAAAGATTGCTAAAAACAGATTTGAAATATTGTGAATTAATATGATTGAAAATGAATGAATATGATGTATAATATAAGCATAAAGGAGGAAAAGAAATGGTTTATACAGTTACATTCAATCCTTCTCTGGATTATATCGTTTCCATGGAAGGCTTTCAGCTTGGAAAGACCAACCGGACTGCAAAAGAGCAGATGCTGCCAGGAGGCAAGGGGATCAATGTGTCTACGGTGTTGAAGAACCTGGGGATTCCCAATATAGCTCTTGGTTTTTCAGCAGGATTTACCGGAGAGGAGATTAAAAGAAGAGTAGAAGAAATGGGACTGGCCAGTGATTTTATCAATCTGCAAAATGGCTATTCCAGGATCAACGTGAAAATGAAGGATTTTGACGGGACAGAGATCAACGGTCAGGGACCGGATATCAGCCCGGCAGAAACAGAAAAGCTTCTGGAAAAGCTGGATGGACTGAAAGAAGGAGATGTTCTGGTACTGGCAGGAAGTATTCCCAGAACCATGCCGGATTCCATTTACAGCGATATTCTGAGAAGGCTGGATGGGAAAGGGATTCTGACAGTGGTAGACGCTACCGGAGAGCTCTTGCTCCATGTTCTGGAGTACAGCCCTTTCCTGATCAAGCCTAATAACCATGAACTTGGGGAGATTTTCCAGGTGAAGCTGGAGACCAGAGAGGATGTGGTCCCATATGCCAGAAAGCTGCAGGAAAAGGGAGCCAGGAACGTGCTGGTTTCCATGGCAGGCCAGGGAGCGGTGCTCCTGGATGAAATGGGACAGGTCCATATGCTCCCTGCGCCAAAGGGAAAACTGGTCAACGCCGTGGGGGCAGGAGATTCAATGGTGGCTGGTTTTCTGGCAGGATGGCTTACGAAAAAGGATTATGAATATGCTTTCCGCATGGGGATCTCTGCAGGAAGTGCAAGTGCTTTTTCTGAAAACCTGGCCACAAAAAAAGAAATAGAAGAAGTTTACAGGCAGGTCAGCCAGTCTGCCTGACAGATAGAAGGGAGAAAAAGATATGAGAATCACAGAATTGCTGGATCCCAGGAGCATTTCTCTGACCGGCGCTCCGGCATCCAAAAAAGAAGCCCTGGATCAGATGGTAGAACTGATGGCGAAAAGCGGAAAAATACGGGACAAAGAAGCTTACCGCCAGCAGGTGTATGCAAGAGAAGAAGAAAGTACCACAGGAGTAGGAGAGGGGATTGCTATCCCTCATGGAAAAGGAGATTCTGTTATACGTCCTGGCCTTGCTGCAATGGTAGTAAAGGATGGCGTAGACTTTGATTCCCTGGACGAAGAGCCGGTTCACCTGATTTTCCTTATTGCTGCTCCAAACACCAAGGATAATGTACATCTGGATGTGCTGAGCAAGCTTTCCACACTGCTGATGGACGAAGACTTTGTAAAGAACCTTCAGAATGCCTCCACTGTAGAAGAATTTCTGGACATTGTGGATAAGGCAGATGAGGAAAAGCCGGATCTGGACGAACAGCTGGCTTCCCAGACCTTAGAGGATCCTTCTGAAAAAGTCTGCCGGATCGTTGCCGTGACTTCCTGCCCTACAGGAATCGCTCATACTTATATGGCTGCGGAAGGACTGGAAAAGGCAGCCAAAAAGAAAAACTGCCGGATCAAAGTAGAGACCAGGGGCTCAGGAGGAGCAAAAAATGTATTGACGGAAAAAGAAATCCAAGAGGCTGACTGTGTGATCATTGCCGCAGATGCAAATGTGCCCATGGAGAGATTTGACGGAAAGCACCTGATCGAATGTCCTGTATCCGACGGCATCAGTAAGGGGGATCAGCTGATCGACAGAGCCATGAAGCAGGATGCCCCGGTTTATCATTCAGATAGTCCCAAAACAGAGAAAAAGACCAAAACTGCAGGGGGTGCAGGACATAAGGTATATACTCAGCTGATGAACGGTGTTTCTCATATGCTGCCTTTTGTAGTTGGAGGCGGTATCCTGATCGCTCTGGCATTCCTGATCGATGGCCTTAGCGTGGATGTGAATTCCCTTTCCCAGGAAGCCAGGGCAAATTTTGGTACCATTACCCCGGTAGCCGCTCAGTTCCGGCAGATCGGTAATGTGGCTTTTGGCTTCATGCTCCCTGTACTGGCTGGCTTTATTGCCATGAGTATCGGAGATCGTCCAGGTCTGGCCGTAGGATTTGCAGGGGGTATGATCGCAGCCAATGGAAAATCAGGATTCTTAGGAGCTCTGGCGGCAGGTTTTATCGCAGGTTATCTTATCGTTCTTCTGAGAAAAGTTTTTGACAGGCTTCCGGCGTCTATAGAAAAGATCGCCCCGGTGCTGTTATACCCTTTATTCGGTATCCTTTTTATGGGACTGATCATGAACTTTATCATTGAGCCTCCTATCGGCGCTTTGAACACAGCTTTAAATACAGCGCTGACAAACATGAGTGGAAGCAGTAAGATCCTTCTGGGGATTATTGTAGCCGGTATGATGTCTATTGATATGGGCGGTCCCTTTAATAAGGCGGCTTATGTATTCGGAACTGCGTCCATTGCCGCAGGCAACTACGATATTATGGCGGCAGTTATGATCGGCGGTATGGTTCCGCCCTGCGCCATTGCCCTGGCAACTCTGCTGTTTAAAAACAAATTCACAAAACAGGAGAGAGAATCCGGTCCTGTAAACTTTATCATGGGCCTGGCCTTTATTACAGAAGGGGCAATCCCTTTTGCAGCTTCCGATCCCCTTCACGTACTGCCTTCCTGCATTATCGGATCCGCAGTTTCCGGAGCATTGTCCATGGCCTTCGGCTGTACCCTTATGGCTCCTCATGGCGGGATTTTCGTATTCCCGGTAGTGGAACATCCACTAATGTATCTGGTATCCTTAGTAGTGGGTACAGTGATCGGCGCACTGCTTCTGGGTGTATTAAAGAAAAAGGTGGAAGCATAACAGGAAGGATCCTGTTAAAACACGGAAATGAGGAAAATGGTTGCCCCGAAAAAGAAAGTTGTGTAGAATAAAAGACAGCAGGACGAACAACAGAATTTTCTAAGGGGGAAATCATATGCTGACGGAACAACGACAGGAAGAAATCCTTCGGCTCCTGAACCAGAAAGGGAGCGTTACTCTTCAGGAGCTGAAGGAGTATTTCCATGCCTCAGAGTCCACTATACGGCGGGATCTGAATGCACTGGATAAAAGAGGCGCACTTACAAAAGTCTTTGGAGGGGCGGTGAGACCGGAAGGACGGGTCATGCTCAGAGAGGAACAGGTATCTCAGAGACAGGAACTTTATCGTGAAGAGAAAAACAGGATCGGCAGATATGCAGCTTCTCTTGTGGGGCCTGAGGATTTTGTCTATCTGGATGCAGGAACTACAACGGGAGCCATGATCCCTTATCTCACAGAGCATTCTGCGGCTTTTGTTACGAATGCCGTTTCCCATGCTCTTCATCTGGCAGAGAATGGTTTCCGGGTGATCCTCATCGGCGGAGAGGTGAAAGCAGCTACAGAGGCTATTGTGGGAAATGAAGCCTATGTAAATCTGAAAAAATTTAATTTTACAAAAGGTTTCTGGGGCACTAACGGAGTCAGCCCTTCGGCAGGATTTTCCACTCCGGATATTAATGAGGCTATGGTAAAGAAATGCGCTCTTTTACACACCCAGCAGGCTTACATTCTCTGTGACAGCAGTAAATTTTATCATACAAGTCCGGTAACCTTCGGAGAGTTTGAGGACGGGATCATACTTACAGACCGTCTTCCGGATGAAAGTTTTCAGAAATATGAGAATATTGTGGTGGTTCCATAAAGCCATTACAAACAGCGGCAGCAGATGAGGATCTGTTATAGCCGCTGTTTTTTTAAGCCAAGGGTCTGTTTCCAAAGTTCCGTTTTTCGTTGTTCCGAAAAACGGAACTTTGGAAACAAATAAACTATCTGCTATGTATAACATCATAAACTTAAGAAAATCTGCTTTGAAATAGGCAGGTTTCCTTTTGTATCCCGGGATAACTACTGCCGAGAACCTAAGAATTGGAATTTGAGGGGTATCTAAAAGTTAATGCTACGGTCAGGAATCCAAGAATCGCAAAATAAGCGGTAGCCTAGAGTGAATACTACGGTTAGGAATTCAAAAGTCAGAGGTGTTTTATACTATAATTAGGTGATAATATGAGCTTATTGGAAAATGCAGTTGTGCAAGAGCAACGGCGGATTGAGTATATGATAGAGAAATATGAGGCAGAACTTGCTAATTTGCCGAAAGGCGCACTGATCGCAAAAATGATTAAAGGAAATCAATATTACTATTTACAGTATCGCAGCGGGAAAAAGACAATTTCGAAGTATGTTGGGAGAGCAGGCGATAAAGTTGAAAAACTACAGCAGCAGATTGAACGACGCAGGCATATCCAGTCCATGCTGAAAGCTTTGTCTGAAGAATATGCTACAGCACAGAAAATGATGGAGGTTTGTATATGATTGTATATCATGGAAGCAATATGATAGTAGACCATCCAAGATTAGTCCGCCAAAATCGAACATTGGATTTTGGATATGGTTTTTATACAACGTTCAATAAAGATCAAGCAGTAAATTTCGCAGAAAAAGTAACGGCTCGAAGGGAAACAGGTATTCCTTGTGTCAGCATGTATGAAACAGCAGAGTTAGAAGAACTGAAAAACAAATATAAACTCCTGTTTTTTTCAGAAGCAAATGAAGAATGGTTGGATTTCGTATTTGCAAATTGTAATGGAAGTTATGAAGGGGTAAAGTTTGATATTATTTTCGGACCAGTAGCTAACGATACGATTTATCGGACGTTTATTGCTTATGAGGAAGGTATTTTAACAAAGGATGAGACGATTGCCAGACTGAAAGTTAAGAAGCTGTATAATCAGATGACTTTTACAACAGAGAACTCCTTAAAAGAGTTAAAATATACTGGGCAGTTACCGATAGGGAGGGATTGCAATGAGTGAAAAGGGGATAAAAGGAATGCTGGAGCTTATTGTGCCGCGTCTGCTCCGGATGATAATGGAAAAACAGTCACTTACAGAAAAAGAAGCCTTGACACGGCTATATGCTTCTGAACTTTATCGCCAGTTAGAACGAGAGGAAACGAAGCTTTGGCATTTAAGTATTCCTACTTTATATGAAATGTGGTTGGAAGAAAAAGAGAGCGGGCATATTACTTATCCAGAGGAGGTCTGAGTATGGATGAAAAAATGAATTTTATTGTATATTGTATAGAAGAATATAAAAATGAAAAAGGAATGAATGGAAAAAATGTCATTGATTTGTTTAATCGGTATCGTGTGATCGATTATATTCGGGACTATTACGAAGCACTTCATACTACTGGCAGACAGTATATTGTTGATGATATTGACATGTATATTGAGGCAAGGCAGTCATCTATGAGGTAATGGGGCTTCAGTGAAAAAGCATTGAAAGAATGTATCCAGGGGGATCCCCTGGATATTTCAAGTTATATGAAAAAAATAAGAGAAAGATGTAGGGCAGCACTAAAAAGACTGGATGCAAGGATTGACGAGAAATATTTGCTTGAAGTTCTTCCGAACAAGGTATATAATATCA
The DNA here is from genome assembly GCF_002161645.1 of Blautia sp. An46. Lineage (NCBI taxonomy): Bacteria > Bacillati > Bacillota > Clostridia > Lachnospirales > Lachnospiraceae > Blautia > Blautia sp. An46. Next base: position 97,331 of record NZ_NFIF01000010.1, read on the forward strand.
CGGATTATATCATCAAAATGGTTTAATCCATGATGTATAATGCCAAACTCTTTTTTATCATAATGAATAGTTATGCATAATGTCCCAGAGTAGGAAAAAATGAAATTTGTTGTAAAGTAGTGATTTCGTAGTAAAAAAGAGACTGTTTATGGCAAAAAAGAGGCTTGAAAATCCAGTGATTTTTCTGGATTTTCGCCTCTGAAGTCATTCAAAAACAGTAAAACTTTTTTGTACATTACTCACAAAATAAGAGAGGTTTTTATGAGAAAACTAGCTTTAAATGATGAAATATTACTAAATATCGAGAAGCCGGCCCGCTATATCGGCAACGAGGTAAACTCGGTGATGAAAGACAAGGATCAGGTGGACATCCGTTTCGCTATGTGTTTTCCGGACGTCTATGAGATCGGTATGTCTCATCTGGGGATCCAGATCCTCTACGATATGTTTAGCCAGAGAGAGGATACCTGGTGTGAGAGAGTTTATTCACCCTGGCCGGATCTGGATAAGATCATGAGGGAAGAGAAGCTTCCTCTTTTTGCCCTGGAGTCCCAGGACCCTATAAAGGATTTTGATTTTCTGGGTATTACGATCCAGTATGAAATGTGCTATACCAATATACTCCAGGTACTGGACTTAAGCCAGATTCCTCTTCGGGCGGCAGACAGGACCGAGGAGCATCCCTTTGTTATGGGCGGAGGCCCCTGCGCCTATAATCCGGAGCCCCTGGCGCCCTTTTTTGATATGTTTTATATCGGAGAAGGAGAAACGGTGTTCAACGATCTCTTAGATGCCTATAAAGATTGGAAGAAGGCAGGAAAGAGCAGAAAAGAATTTCTGGAAATGGCGGCGGAGATACCTGGCATCTATGTACCGGCCTTTTATGATGTGGAGTATCATGAGGACGGGACCATTAAAGCCTTTACGCCAAATAATCCTCACGCCAAAGAGAAAATTGAGAAACAGGTGGTCATGGATGTGACCCACACCTATTATCCCAGAAAACCGGTAGTGCCCTTTATCAAAGCTACTCAGGACAGAGTTGTCCTGGAGATACAAAGAGGCTGTATCAGGGGCTGCAGGTTCTGTCAGGCAGGAATGCTGTACCGGCCTACCAGAGAGCGAGACCTGGAATTTTTAAAGGATACAGCCAGAGCTCTTATGGAGAGCACCGGCCATGAGGAGATTTCTTTAAGCTCATTAAGCTCCAGTGATTATTCACAGCTTCCAGAGCTGATTGATTATCTGATCGAAGAATGTTCTGCCCGGAAGGTGAACATTTCCCTTCCTTCTTTGCGTATAGATGCTTTTTCTCTGGACGTAATGAGCAAGGTTCAGGATATCAAAAAGAGCAGCCTTACCTTCGCGCCGGAGGCAGGATCCCAAAGACTCCGGGATGTGATCAACAAAGGCCTTACGGAAGAGGTGATTCTGGACGGAGCCTCAAAGGCTTTCCAGGGAGGCTGGACCAGGGTGAAGCTGTACTTTATGCTGGGGCTTCCCACAGAGACAGAAGAAGATATGAAAGGAATCGCTCATCTGGCAGAGGAGATTGCCAAGAAGTACTATGAAATCCCCAAAGACCAGAGACATGGCAGATGTCAGATCGTGGTGAGTACTTCTTTCTTTGTACCCAAGCCCTTTACTCCTTTCCAGTGGGCCGGCATGTTCCGGAAAGAGGATTATCTGGATAAGGCCAAGATCGTAAAGGAAGAAATCCGGGCGCAGTTAAATCAGAAGAGTATTAAGTACAATTACCATGAGGCGGACGTGACAGTCCTGGAAGGAATCCTGGCCAGAGGAGACCGGAAAGTGGCAGATGTGCTGGAGGCAGCTTACAAGAAAGGCGCTGTCTTTGACTCCTGGTCTGAATATTTCCGCTATGACCTTTGGATGGAAGCCTTTGAAGAACTGGGGATCGACCCAGAGTTCTATACTCTGAGAGAAAGATCTTTGGAAGAGATTTTCCCCTGGGATTTTATTTCTATCGGCGTAACCAAAAATTTCCTGAAACGAGAATGGCAAAAGGCTATGAAAGGGGAAATCACCCCTAACTGCAGGCAGCAGTGTTCCGGCTGCGGCGCAGGAGCATATAAAGGAGGTGTCTGTGTTGAAGGTAAGAATTAAATTTGCAAAACAGGGAGCTATGAAGTTTATCGGACATCTGGACATTATGCGGTATTTTCAGAAAGCAGTGAAGAGAGCCAGACTGGATGCGGCCTATTCTGAAGGTTTCAGTCCCCATATGATCATGTCCTTTGCAGCACCTCTGGGAGTAGGGATCACCAGTGAAGGAGAATATTTTGACCTGGAGCTGAAGACCCCGGTATCTTCTAAAAAAGCTGTGGAACGTCTTAACCAGGTTATGGTAGAAGGCATGGAGGTTTTAAGTGTCCGGGAGGTCCCTGAAGGGAAAAAAGGAAAAGCCATGTCTTTAGTGGCTGCTGCAGACTACCTGGTTTCTTTCCGGGAAGGAATGGAGCCTGGAGAAAACTGGCAGGAAAAAATCCGGACTTTTATGGAACAGCTGGAAATCCTTATCCTGAAAAAAACCAAGAAAAATGAAAAAGAAGTGGACATTAAACCATATATTTATGAAATGGAGATACGGGGAGAAAGTATCTTCCTGAAACTGGCTGCAGGAAGTGTGAAAAATACCAAGCCGGAGCTGGTCATGGAAGCCTTTTTTGCCTTCTGCGGCCAGGAATTCCAGCCTCTGTCCCTTCTGATCCACAGAGTGGAAGTCTATGGCGACCTGGGAGAAGAGGGTGAGAGAAGACTGGTGTCTCTGGAAGATTTAGGTGAAGAAATTGAGTAAACTGATTATAACCCATATGGACTTCCAGGGAGAAAATCTTCTGATAAGTGCCAAAGAAGAAAAAGGCCGTATCTGCCAGTTTAATATTGTCCGGGAGGGAGAAAAGAAACTCCTGGGCAATATTTATATAGGCAAAGTAAAGAATATCAAGAAAAATATTCATTGTGCTTTTATTGAGATCGCTCCCGGAGAGATGTGCTATTATTCCATGGATGAAAAGGAGCCTCCGATTTTTACTAATCCGAAAAAGGATTCGGTCATGAAAATAGGAGATGAAGTGGTAGTCCAGGTGTCCAGGGAGGGAATTAAATCAAAGCTGCCCTCTGTTACAGGAAACCTGAACTTTACAGGAAAATATCTGGTCCTTACCAGTCAGAGGAAAGAGCTGGGATTTTCTGCAAAACTGACAAAAGAAGAAAAGGCCCGTATCCGCCCTGTCCTGGAGGAACACTTAACCGGACAGGAGGGGATCATTGTACGGACCAATGCCAGAGATGCTTCCTCCCAGGAGCTTTTGGAAGAGCTGACCAGACTGAAAAAAAGGTATGAAGAGCTGAGGGACCGGGCTATGTCACGAGTCTGTTACAGCCTTCTGGAGACAGGTCTGCCGGAACCTCTCCGTATCCTTCAGGGAGTCTATGTCCGGGATCTGGAAGAAATCCTTACAGATGATGGGGAGCTTTATTCCCGGATTTCTGAGGAAGTTTCTGCAGAGAAAGAGAAAAAGGTTCCGGTGCGGCTTTATAAAGATAAGCTTCTGCCTCTGCCTAAGCTGTACCGCCTGGAAAAAGCCCTGGAGGAAGCTTTGGACCGGAAGGTTTGGCTGAAATCCGGCGGATTTTTGGTCATTGAGCAGACAGAGGCTTTTGTGAGTATTGACGTAAACTCCGGGAAATTTTCAGAAAAGAAGGATACCAGAGAAACCTTTCGGAAGATTAATCTGGAAGCAGCCAGAGAGATTGCTTTTCAGCTTCGTCTCCGGAATCTTTCCGGCATCATTCTCATAGATTTTATCAACATGGAAGCAGAAGAAGACAAAAAGGAGTTGCTAAAGTTCCTTCAGGGCTGTCTGAAAGAGGATCCTGTTAAGGCTTCTGTGGTTGATATGACTCCTTTGAACATTGTGGAAGTGACCAGGAAGAAAGTACAGAAATCTCTTGGAGAAGAGATGAAGAGTAGAAGGGATGTGGAAAAATGGGAAAAAAGTCTGTAATGACCACCCTTTGCTATATTGAAAAGGATGACAGCTATCTGATGCTGCACCGTGTTGTGAAGGAAAATGACATAAATAAAGATAAGTGGATCGGTGTAGGCGGTCATTTTGAAGAAGGAGAAAGTCCTGAGGAATGTCTTCTCCGGGAAGTGAAAGAAGAGACAGGACTGACGCTGAAATCCTTTGATTTCCGCGGCCTTATTACTTTTAAACTTACAGATTCCCAGACGGGAAAAACATTGACCGAATATATGTGCCTTTATACGGCATCAGAATATGAAGGAGAGCTTACTTCCTGTGATGAAGGGGTGCTGGAATGGGTGCCTAAGGAAAAGATTAAAGATCTGGATATCTGGGAGGGGGATAAAATTTTCTTCCGCCTTCTGAAAGAGGGGCGCCCTTTCTTTTCCCTGAAAGAGTGGTATGTAGATAATGAATTAAAAGAGGCGGTATTAGATGGAAAAGCAGTTGAATTGCCAGGATAAAGAAGAAAATCCAAAAGAGAATAAACTGAAGCCGGTTCATGGAATCCTGCTTTTTGCAGTGGTAATGATTTCCTTTTTTACCATTATTGCCTGGGCACAGAGAAAATGGGGAATGTATGGACTGGCCCTGACAGAACTTTATCTTTTGGCTCTGTCCCTGGGAGGGGCAAAGCTTCTGAAAGTACCTGTAAAAGAAGTTTTCCCGGTAAAAAGGCCAGAATGGCAGAAGATTTTTGCAGTGCTGTTCTGCTGGATCGGCTCTTACAGTGGGGTAATCCCTCTTTCAATGATCGTGGCCTACTTTTTTCCAAATGAGATATTTTCCGTCAGCAGCAGCTTAAATAACTTTATGGCTACAGTGCCTCTGGCAGTTTCTGTATTTATAAGCTGTGTCATGCCCGCAGTCTGTGAGGAAGCCCTTCACAGAGGGTTTATCCTGAAAAGCTTCCAGTCCAGGATATCCAGAAAGTGGGTCCTGGTGGGGCTTATGGGGCTGCTCTTTGGACTTTTTCATGGAAACCTGTGGCGGTTTCTGCCTACGGCTCTTTTGGGAGCCGCCCTTACCTATCTGATGGTGGAGACGGAAAACATGATTTATCCGGCTCTGTTTCACTTTGTGAATAACTTTTTCCCTACCCTGTTGTCAGGTCTGACAGGGCTTGCAGAGGGAAGCGCAGAAACCCAGGCAGTAACTCAGTCTCTAATGGAAAATGGCCTGCCCCTGTATTTCCTGGGAATTTATATTGCCATGGGCTGTGTGGCGCCATTCTGCTTTTACACAGCGTCCTATCTGCTCCGCCGGGGTGTGCCGGGAAAGGAACAGCGGTATTTTACCTCTAATAAAATATTGGTGCTGCTGGTCGTTCTGACAGTAATCCCTATACTTATAGGTTCGGCTTTGTTTTTCTGGGGAATTTTTGATATGGTAATAAACGGAGGCGACAATATTTTCTTCTACCAGAACGGATATCTTATCCAAATGATTTTAAGTAATTTCAGCCGATAAAAAAATGAAATTTATGTATTGACGGAACGAAGGAATGATGGTAATATACTAGCGTATGCCGCACAAAGAGGTCGAAGTGTCCATAGCGGACCACCATATTTGGCGAGTAATGATAATAGGAGGTGCCATATGTACGCAATTATTGCAACAGGTGGTAAACAGTACAAAGTAGCCGAAGGCGATGTTATCAGAGTAGAGAAGCTTGGAGCAGAAGCTGGTGAAACGGTTACCTTTGACCAGGTACTTGCTGTAAGCAATGACGGTTTAAAAGTTGGTGAAGATGTTGCCAACGCAACAGTAACTGCATCTGTAGTTGAAAACGGTAAGGCAAAGAAAGTTATCGTTTACAAGTATAAGAGAAAAACCGGATACCACAAGAAAAACGGTCACAGACAGCAGTTTACTAAAGTAAAAATCGAAAAGATCAATGCTTAATCCCTATGATTAAAGTAACGATTTATCAGAATTCAGAAGGAGAGATTACGGGAGTCTCCATACAGGGACATGCAGGTTATGCAGATAACGGCAGTGATATTGTATGTGCAGCCGTATCGGTCCTGACTCAGAATACAGTTAATTCCATCGAACAGTTTACAGAAGACAGATTTTCCGTTGATGTGGACGAAAAAGAAGGAGGTCTGTATCTCAAGATGAAGCCTGGATACTCCGGAAGATCAAAACTTCTGCTGGATTCCCTTATCCTCGGTTTACAGGGGATAGAAGAAGAATATATGGATTATTTGGATGTCATATTCGAGGAGGTGTAAGACATGTTAAAGATGAACCTTCAGTTATTTGCTCATAAAAAGGGAGTTGGTTCTACAAAGAACGGACGTGATTCCGAGTCCAAAAGACTGGGCGCCAAGAGAGCTGACGGACAGTTTGTAAAAGCTGGAAACATCCTTTACAGACAGCGTGGAACAAAAATCCATCCAGGCGTAAATGTAGGCAGAGGCGGAGACGACACTTTGTTTGCATTAGTGGACGGTGTAGTACGTTTCGAGAGAAAAGGAAGAGACAAAAAACAGGTTTCTGTAGTTCCAGTAACTACTGCAGAGTAATTACGATAACAGGGCGGCTTCAAATCATTATGGTTTGGAGCCACTTTTTTTCATATGAAAGATCAGACGGAGGATATTATGTTTGCAGACAGAGCGAAAATCTATATCCGCTCAGGTAAGGGCGGCGACGGACATGTAAGCTTCAGGAGGGAGCTTTTTGTCCCCAGCGGCGGTCCTGACGGCGGAGACGGCGGAAAAGGCGGCGATGTTATTTTTGAAGTGGATAAAGGATTAAACGCCCTGAGCGATTACCGTCATAAAAGAAAATATGCCGCAGGAGACGGAGAGCCGGGAGGCAAAAGAAAATGCCACGGGGCGGATGGAAAAGATATTGTCCTGAAGGTTCCGGAGGGAACTGTGATCAAGGATGCTGCCAGCGGTAAGGTGATTGCTGATATGTCAGGAGAGAATACCCGGCAGGTAGTCTTAAAAGGCGGCAGAGGTGGAAATGGAAACCAGCATTATGCAACGTCTACCATGCAGGTGCCAAAATACGCTCAGCCGGGACAGGCTGCCCAGGAGCTGGAGGTACAGTTAGAGCTGAAAGTGATCGCAGACGTGGGACTGCTGGGATTCCCTAATGTGGGAAAATCTACCCTTCTTTCCCGGGTCAGCAATGCAAGACCGCAGATTGCCAATTATCACTTCACTACCATAAATCCTCACTTGGGTGTAGTGGATTTTGAGGGATGCCAGGGATTTGTCATTGCAGATATTCCGGGACTTATTGAAGGCGCTTCCCAGGGAGTAGGCCTGGGCCACCAGTTCCTGCGGCACATTGAGAGAACAAGAGTGCTGATCCATCTGGTGGATGCGGCGTCTACGGAAGGCCGTGATCCGGTGGAAGACATATACAAGATAAATAAAGAACTGGAAGCCTACGATCCGGAGATGATGAAGAAACCACAGGTCATAGCAGCCAATAAGATTGACGCAATCTATTCGGGAGATGAAGACCCGGTAGAGAAGCTGCGTCAGGAGTTTGAGCCTCAGGGTATCCGGGTTTTTGGAATTTCTGCAGTAAGCGGAAAAGGGCTGAAAGAACTGCTCTATTATGTAAAACAGCTTCTGGACTCTATAGACAAAGAGCCAGTTGTCTTTGAACAGGAATTTTTCCCGGAGGATATGATGATCCGTGAGAACCTTCCTTATACTGTGGAGCAGTCGGAAGAAGACGAGCATATCTTTATTGTAGAAGGTCCCAAGATTGAGAAAATGCTGGGTTATACTAACCTGGATTCCGAAAAGGGCTTCCTGTTTTTCCAGAAATTTTTGAAGGATTCCGGAATTTTGGAGGACCTGGAAAAAGCAGGTATCCAGGAGGGGGATACGGTACGGATGTACGGATTCGATTTCGATTATTATAAATAGGAGTAGACTATGACAAGCAAACAGAGAGCTTATTTAAAGAGTCTTGCAATGAAAATGGACCCCATTATTCAGATTGGGAAATCCAGCCTTACCCCGGAACTGACCAAGGCCGTGGAGGAGGCGCTGACTGCAAGAGAACTGATTAAGATCAGCGTGCTCCAGAACTGCTTGGATGACCCAAGAAGTCTGGCAGACATGCTGGCAGAAAGAACCCATTCTCAGGTAGTTCAGGTTATCGGGAAGAAAATTGTTCTTTACAGAGAAGGAAAAGAAGATAAGAAAAAAATACTTCTTCCCTGATTTTTGCAGGGAGTTTCAATACAGGAATTTCGGCTGTCTGCCGGAGAGATGAAGAAAGAGGAGCAGTCATGAGTGAAAAGAAGAAGCGCATAGGAATCATGGGAGGAACCTTTGATCCTATCCATATCGGACATCTGATCCTGGGGGAGACTGCGTATCACCAGTTTCATCTGGACAGGATTTTATTCATGCCGGCTGGGAATCCTCCACATAAGAAGGTCAGAGAGAACCGGGCTACAGACCGTCAGAGGGTGGACATGGTCCGCTTGGCCATTGCCTCCAATCCTCATTTTTCTCTGTCTCTGGAGGAAATGCACAGGGAAGGATATACTTATACCTATCGGACACTGGAGCGGCTGAAAGATCAGAATCCAGATACAGAGTATTATTTTATTCTCGGAGCGGACTCTCTTTATACCTTTGATGAGTGGAGAGAGCCGGAAAGGATTTTGAGAGCCTGCACGATTCTGGTGGGAACCAGAAACCATACCAGTGATGAAAAGCTTGACAGAGTCATAGGGGAGCTAGAGGATAAATATCAGGGAAATATTCAGAAGCTGGAATCCTTAAATATTGATATTTCTTCCGAGATGATACGTTCCTGGATTGAAAAGGGAAGAAGTCTGGCTTATTATGTACCGGATCAGGTAATCGATTATATACAGAAGAATAATATTTACAAGGGTTGTGATGAAGATGAAGTATAATTTTGCAGAATACGAGAAAAAATTGAAAAAATATCTGGACAAAGACAGATATCGGCATACTCTTGGAGTGATGTATACTGCAGCGGCACTGGCCATGGCCCATGAGTATGATATGGAGCAGGCCCAGATGGCAGGACTTCTCCATGACTGTGCCAAATGCATTCCCAACAAAAAGAAGCTGAAGATCTGCAGAAAACAGAATATACGGATTTCATCTGTAGAACAGGCTAATCCTTTTCTTCTCCATGCAAAGCTGGGGGCTTATATTGCAGAGAAAAAATATCAGGTTGAAGATGAGGAAATCCTGTCCGCAATCCGCTGGCATACTACAGGAAAAGAAGCCATGAGCGACCTTGAGAAAATTGTATATATTGCAGATTATATTGAACCTGGAAGGAATAAGGCTCCCAGACTGCCCTGGATACGGAGAGTGGCTTTTGAAGATCTGGATGAAGGCATGTATTACATTCTGAAAGACAGCCTCTCTTATCTGGGAAAAGGGAGTAAAGTCCTGGACCCTATGACACAGAAGGCTTTTGACTATTATGAAACTCTTCACCTGGAAAGAAAACAGAGAAAGGAAAAAAATGGAAAGTAGAGAAATGGTGCGTCTTGCCTGTGAGGCTATGGAAGATAAAAAAGCACAGGACATTAAGATCATTGATATTGAAAAAGTTTCCACACTGGCGGATTATTTCATTATCGCCAGCGGAAGCAACCGGAATCAGGTACAGGCTATGGCGGACAGCGTCAGTGAAACTTTGGGAAGAGCCGGAGTAGAGCCAAAACAGATGGAAGGTTACCAGACCGCAAACTGGATCCTGTTAGATTACAGAGATGTGGTCATCCATATCTTTGATGAGGAAAACCGTCTGTTCTATGACCTGGAGCGTATCTGGAGAGACGGCATTCTGGTAGAGCGGGAAAGCTTTGATAAAGAATAGATAACAGAAATGTGAGAACAAAGACCGCAGAAAGCTTTTGAAAGTTTCATGACTTTTCAGAGCTCTCTGCGGTCTTTTGTGATAGAGGAGACTTCAGTGCATAAAACGGAAAACGCCAATGACTCTTCCCAGGATCTGGAAAGTCTGGTCTGGCTCTACGATAATCGGCTCCATAGCATCGTTTTCCGGCTGAAGGCGGATGTATCCGTCTTCTTTATAAAAAGTCTTTACAGTGGCAGAATCATCTACCAGAGCAACTACTTTCTGACCATTTTCCGCAGTAGGCTGTTGTTCTACAACAACATAGTCGCCGTTGAAAATGCCGGCATTGACCATGCTGTCCCCCTGGACTACCAGCATAAAGGTTTTGTTATTAGGCATATATTCTGAAGGAATAGGGAAATATCCCTCTACATTTTCCACTGCCAGAAGAGGCTGGCCGGCAGCCACTTTGCCGATAATAGGAACATTGACGGTTTCACGTCTCACCAGATTGAAATTATCATCTACGATCTCTATAGCCCGGGGCTTTGTAGGGTCCCTGCGGATATAACCGTTTTTCTCCAGAGTTTCCAGATGGGAGTGTACGGAAGATGTGGATTTTAAATTTACAGCTTCACATATTTCCCGGACAGAGGGAGGAAAACCACGGTTCAGGATTTCATTTTTTATATATTCTAAAATTTCAGATTGTTTCTTACTGATCTTTCCATAGGACATAACAGATATACCTCCGATTAATTTAAATAATCATAACATAAAATCCTGATAAATGCAAACAGATATTCCGAAAGTTTGTTCGAAAAAACTGTTGACAAACATTTGTTCTTGTATTATGATGGTCTCAAGAAAAAAGAACGTATGTTTGCGAATGAGTGTTCGTGTAAGCTTCAGGAGGTATATAAATGAAAAGAAGAAGAAAACAGAAAAGATTATCTTTGGCAGCTTTGTTATGCTTTGCAGTTTTTACGGCTTTCGCTGTAAGCTTTACTATGGTCAGCACCGCTGAGGCAGGAACCCAGGAATCCTGCCGCTATAAATATTATACAAGCGTTCAGATAGAGCCTGGAAGCAGTCTCTGGGATATAGCCCAGGAGTACGCCTCCAGAGAGTACGAAGATTTAAATGACTATATTCAGGAAGTACGCCGGATCAATCATCTGGACGAAGACACGATCTATGCAGGGTCATATCTGTGCGTTCCCTATTATTCTTCAGAGTATAAGTAAGATATAAGAGTTCAGTTATGAGAGGAACTGTCACAATAAGAACAGTGACTGACAGGAGAAGGGCTTGTGGGAAGAGAAGTTCAATGCTACAATATTTTAAAAATGTATTGAGGTATACCCCATGAACCGAAAAAAAGTAACATCTACAGATGTAGCCAGAAGAGCTGGAGTTTCGCAGCCTACAGTATCCATGATCCTGAATAAAAAATACAATGTATCTTTTTCCAGAGAGACCATTTTGAAAGTAGAAGAGGCTGCCAGAGAACTGGGATATTCAAATGAGAAAAAACAGAATAAACACAGGATCCAGATGAGGGGAACTGTTTTCGTAATGTGTCCTAATCTGACAAATCCCTATTATTTTTCCCTCCTTCAGGGAATCGAGAAGACAGCCAAGAAAAACCGATATGATGTTTTTCTGTGCAATACAGGAAGAGATTATCAGACTGAGGAAAAATATCTGAGAAAAATTGAGAAGCTGAATCCTTCAGGGATTATCTTTACCTTTACGCCTAGTTTTCCAGAGTTGATCCAGGTGATTTCAAAAAAAATACCTGTAATACTTATTGGCGAAAAAGATGCAGTAAAGGGGATGGACATGGTAGAACTGAATAGTGAGAGAATGGGAAGGATTCTGGCAGAACATCTGCTGGAGCTTGGTCATAGAAAGGTGGCTTTTCTTTCCACTCCTCTTACTCAGAGACAGTCAGCCAGGAGGGCCCGGGTTCGCGGATTTTGTCAGGCTTTTGAAGAAGCGGGGTATGGGGACAGCGTTTATGTAAAAAGTCTTCCAGAAGAAATGGATGTTATGTTTCAGGAAATGGATATGGAGTATAAGACTGGTTATGAGCTGGCCTCTGCTCTTGTTATGGAAGTCCCCGATATTACAGCGGCAGCAGGGACCAATGATATGGTTGCCCTTGGTATCCGGGATGCACTGCTGGACAAGCATTACCGCATACCGGAAGATATTTCGGTATTAGGATGCGATAATCTGTTGTTTTCAGGACTCAGAGGGATTGACCTGACAACAGTGGAACATTTTACTTCTAAAAAAGGAGAAAATGCCTGTGAAATCCTACTGAGAAAAATAGAAGAACAACGTCAGAAACAGGATAAAAGAGAACAGGGAATGATTTATCACATTGAATATGAACCTCGACTGATTCTCAGAGGAAGCACATCCTATCCCCGGCAGCTGTAGATAGGAACAGTAAAATTTATCGACTTATGTCTGTATATGAAATTTTTCTTTGCATAACAAAAATCCAGTGGTATAATAATTATAATTTTCCGGTTCGTTCTTATTGGGCGAACCGGTTTGTTTACTAATTATTCCATTGCAGAAGAGAGGAAAGAGATATGGCGATTCAAAAAATTGGAATCCCCAGAGGATTAATGATATACCGGGATGGGATATTGTGGAAATCCTTTTTTGAAAACTTGGGATACCAAAGTGTAGTCAGCGAAAAAAGTGACAGGCAGATACTGGACGAAGGAATCCAGCTTGCCATTGATGAAACCTGCCTTCCTTTTAAAGTATATCTGGGACATGTAAAAGAGCTGATCGGAAAATGTGATGCAGTATTTGTGCCCCGTATGGGAGGATTTGAGTCAAAAGAACGGATGTGTACGCGATATCAGTCTCTGCCGGATCTGGTGGAAAATATCTTCAAGGGAACACAGCTGCAGATTTTAACAGTTAGCTATGACTGGTATGACCACACAAAGGAAGAAAAGGTTTATATGGAGCTGGGACTTTGTCTGGGCAAAACCAAAAAAGAAGTGAAAAAGGCATATAACCTGGCAAAAAAGGAGCAGGAGAGCTGGTTTAAGTCTCAGGAAAAGAAACAAGGAAAAATCTTAGAAGGAACAAAGACAAAAATTCTGTTGGCCGGTCATCCTTATGTGTTACATGATGGATATATGGGCGGTGAGATTGCAGAAATCCTGAAAAGAATGGGACATGAAGTTTTATATACGGATTACGTAAACAGAGAAAACGCTTTAAAGAGAAGTTACCATTTTTCAAAGGTAATGCCCTGGATCATTAACAGAGAAATGACTGGTGCGATCATGCTGCTGAAAGATAAGGTTGACGGCATTGTGCTGATCAGCGCATATCCCTGCGGGCCGGATGCGCTGGTTAATGACATGCTCATAAGAAAAATTAATGGCATTCCGGTCCTCCAGCTTACTTTGGACGCCCAGGAGGGGACGGCGGGTGTAGAAACACGAATTGAAAGTTTTATAGATATTATTCAATATCAGAAAGCAGGAGGCTATGGAAATTAATTTTGACGACAGAAAAAAGATTGCTTTTCCACGGTTTCATCATTATGATTATGCGATACGCTATATTGCAGAGCAGGCTCTGGGATTGTGCTATATTCAGCTTCCGCCAGCTACCAGAGCCACAGTGGAGCTGGGAAGCAAGTACAGCCCAGATTATGCCTGTGCGCCATTTAAACATACTCTGGGCAGTCTGATCGAGGCACTGGAGGCAGGAGCAGATGTTGTTGTGGAGACAGGAGGCCTTTGCAGACTTGATTATTACGGAGAGCTTCAAAAAGAAATCCTGAAGGAACTAGGGTATCACTTTGAATTTATTAACCTTGCCGAATACATGGGGGGAAAGAAAAAAGAATGGCTGAAGCTTGCAAAGGAGCTAAATCCCCGTCTGAAACCTGCAAAATTTGTGTCCGGAGTCCTGGATGGAATTAAGATGGCAGAATATATGGACGAGCTGGAGGCCTTTTATTATAAGAATGCAGGATATGAGGCAGAGAAAGGCAGTTTCCGGAAGGTCATGGACCAGTTTTATCTGGATATGCAGATAGCAGAGACGAAAGAAGAGATCAGAAATGGCTATCAAAAAGCAAAATCAGAAATGAGCCGTCTGGAAATCCGGATGCCGGAAAGGCCTATTCGGATTGGCATAGTGGGAGAATATTTTACAGTAATGGATGCCCACGCCAATCATCACCTTCAGGATAAATTGAGCGGCCTTGGAGCGGCGGTGTATCGATACATGAGCGTGACAAACTGTCATTTCAGAGCAAAGGAAAGGGCTCTGCGTCCCAAAATCCGGGAGTATGTTAAATTTAATATGGGTCCCACCACAACCTGGACGGTAAATTCTGCTTTAGACTATGCCAGACAGGGATTTGACGGAATTGTTCATGTGAAATCTTTCGGATGCACGCCGGAGATTGATGCAGTTCCCGTACTGCAGAACATAAGCAGGGATTATCATATCCCGGTTTTATACCTGAGTTATGATACACAGAACAGCGATACGGGCCTTGATACGAGACTGGAGGCATTTTACGATATGTTAGAAAGGAAGAAGAAAGTACTGCGATGAAGAAGAAAGCATATTTGGGAATTGATATAGGTTCTATCTCCACAAAAGGTGTGATCATTAATGAAAATAAAGACTTTCTGGCGGAATGTTATCTGTGGACAGAGGGAAACCCTACGGAAGCAACAAAAAAAGTGCTGACTGAACTGCAGAAAAATTTTGACGGGGAGCAGTATGAGATCGTGGCTTCTGGTACAACAGGCAGTGCCAGAAAATTAGTGGGAAGCATGATCGGGGCCCAGGTGGTGAAAAATGAGATCACTGCTCATGCAGTGGGAACAACCTCCATTCATCCGGATGTGCGTACGATTCTGGAAATCGGCGGCCAGGATTCTAAGATCATTTGTGTGGAGAATGGTGTAGCAGTAGACTATGCTATGAATACTCTCTGCGCCGCAGGAACAGGAGCTTTTCTTTCCAGCCAGGCTCACAGACTTGGAGTGGAAGTGGAAGATTTCGGCAGGATTGCCTTGTCAGCCAAAAGAGCAGCGCCGGTGGCGGCCAGATGTACAGTTTTTGCAGAATCTGACCTGGTCCATAAACTCCAGGTTGGATATCCCAGAGAAGAGATCATAGCGGGACTATGTAAAGCCGTAGCTGGCAACTATCTGAACAATGTGGCAAAAGGAAAGAAAATTATTTCCCCTGTAGTGTTCCAGGGCGGCGTCAGCAAAAATGAAGGCGTTGTAAAAATGTTTGAAGAAGAGCTGGGGATGCCTGTACTGGTAGATGAAAAAGGTCATCTCATGGGAGCTTTCGGTATTGCAATTCTGGCAAAGGAATCCAGACAAGAGGGAGCTTTTGATTTTCATGTGGCAGACATGGAATTTAAAACAAGAGAAATCACCTGTGGCAAGTGTGCGAACCATTGTGAGATTATCTGTGTCTACAGAGATGGAAAATTAATTGATTCCTGGGGAAACCGTTGTCCAAATGGAGAAATAACAGCCAAAAATCAAGGGAAAATATACTAATAAATTAAAATATTAATAATATGATTAGTTAATATTTTAAATCTCTCTTTGACATAGACAAATACCGTGTTATAGTTATAGCAGAAATAAAGGTGGCATGGCCTGAAATGGTCATCTGTGGACCAGCCTGTACAAGAGAGGTTATGGTGAAAAATGGATTGGAAAGAATATTTACAAAAAGAAAAACACTGCAGCTGCGGAAAAAATCATGTCTGCGATATTGAGGAGATCATTATTGAGGACGGTGCGATAAAACGTCTTCCCCAGGTTTTGGGCAAACATAAGTATCAGAAACTGTGTGTGGTCAGCGATCTCCATACAGAGCAGGCAGCGGGCCTGATGGTTTATGAAGAACTTGAGAAGGCGGGATATGCTTTTGAAAAGGTTGTTTATCAGGACGAAGAGCTGGTGCCTGATGAGGATGCACTGATTTACCTTTTTACCAGGGTTCCCAATGACTGCGACCTGATCATTGCAGTGGGAAGCGGAACGATCAACGACCTGTGCCGTTACGTCAGCTACAAGATGAAAATGGATTATTATATTGTGGGAACTGCTCCTTCTATGGATGGATATGCATCTAATGTTTCTCCGCTGATCATCCGTCATTTAAAGACAACCTATGAGGCCAGACCGGCCAGAGTGATCATTGGAGACCTGGATATTATTTCCCAAGCTCCTCTTCATATGATAGCAGCTGGAGCTGGAGACATTCTGGGCAAATATGTCTGCCTTACAGACTGGCAGCTGGCTCATATCGTAAATGGAGAATATATTTGTCCGGAGATTATGGAACTGGTCCGGGAATCTATTAAAAAAGTAGCTGAGAATGCGGAAAAGGCAGCTCACAGAGACAAGGAAGCTATTGGGGCTATTATGGAGGGACTGGTGCTGAGCGGTATTGCCATGAGCTATATCGGAAATTCCAGGCCTGCCTCTGGAAGTGAACATCATATGTCTCATTACTGGGAGATGATGTTTCTTTTAGACCAGCAGCCAGATCCACTTCACGGCACAAAGGTGGGGATTGGCACGGTAGTGGCTATCCGCCTTTATGAAATGCTGAAAGAAAAGAGAGAGATTCTGTTTCCTCTGGAGGAGCCTTCCTTTGACCAGGAGCTGTGGACTGAGAAAATCAAAGAAGCTTACGGACCGGCAGCTCCCGGCGTCTTGGAGTTGGAGAAAAAAATCGGAAAAAATTCTGACGGAGAGGTTCTCAGAAGAAGATCAGTTTTTCAAGAGCATATAGAAGAAATCTTCAAAGTGGTAAATGAACTTCCAAAAGCAGAAGAAATCATAGAAATCCTGAAATCGATGGAGGCGCCTTATTATCCGAATCAGATCAATGTTTCAGAGGAAGTATTTGCCAGAGGAATCTATTATGCAAAGGATTTGAGGAATCGCTTTGGACTCCTTCAGATTTTGTTTGACCTGGATCTCCAGGAAGAATTTATCCAGAGCCTTATTCAAGAAATTTATTGAAAGAAGGGAATACAAATGTATCGTATAGAAAACCCATATTTAAAAGTGGAAGTATCTTCTCATGGAGCTGAGCTTCAGAGTATTTATGACAAGGAGACAGAGAAAGAAGTTCTCTGGCAGGGAGACCCTAAATACTGGGGAAGACGCTCCCCGATACTTTTCCCTAATGTAGGGAGACACAGCGGAGATTTTTATATCTGGAAGGAAAAGAAATTTTCTACAAAGCAGCATGGATTTGCAAGGGATATGGAATTTTCCTGTATAGAGGAAAAGGAGAATGAGCTGGTCTTTTCTCTGCAGGATACAGAAAAGACTAAAGAATATTTCCCCTTTTCCTTTGAACTCCGTATTACCTACAGTCTTTCGGATAGAGAACTGCAGGTAAAGTGGGAAGTAAAAAACCGGGATCAGGAAACCATGTTTTTTACTATAGGAGGTCATCCGGCTTTTCGTGTGCCGGTTCTGGAGGAAACAGTTCAGACGGATTACAAGCTGCTGTTTAAGGGCAATAAAGAGCTGGAATACAAGCTTATCTGCCCTGGAGAAGGTACAGCAGACTCCTCCCATTGCTATAAGCTTTCCCTGGAAAAATATGGAGAATATGATGGCTGCAGAATTACAGAGAATATGTTTGACCGGGATGCTTTGATCTTTGACAAGGGACAGGTGCAGTGGGCGGCAATCGGCTATCCGGATGGAAAGCCCTATCTTTCTCTGGAATGTGAGGGATTTACCCATTTTGGCATCTGGTCCGTTCCAGGGGCTCCTTTTGTCTGTCTGGAGCCTTGGATGGGAAGGTGCGATGATCATGGATTTGCCGGTGAAATTTCAGAAAAACCGGGTATACTGAAAGTGGAGCCTTCAGGTACTTTCCAAAAATCCTATAGGATTAAAGTTTTCACTCCCCAGAGTGACTAATGAATTTTAGAGAAGAAATAGGTTGACATACCGAGAAAGGATATGTTATAAAGTATTTATCATGTTAAACCGTTGAAGAAGAGTGAGTACTTTCTGAGAATAGTCTGAATACAGAGAACTGCAGGGGGTGGAAATGCAGTATCAGCGTCAGAGAGGAATGGGCTTCTGAGGGCAAGCAGAAATTACAGTATGTGAGCCGGAGAGGAAACTCCGTTACGAAACCCAGCATATGAAGTATGCATTAAGCGGATATGTAAATATCAATTTGGGTGGCACCGCAGGATTTAAACTCTTGTCCCAAGGAACAGAAATTGTTTCCTGGGCAGGAGTTTTTCTTTTGTATAGATGCCTGCCGAAATACGGACTTCCGCTGACAAGAAGCAAACAAGTGAAAGGAGAATAGACAATGGCAAGAAACAAAGAGATCCCTTATAAAATCTATCTTGAAGAAAGCGAGATGCCAAAACAGTGGTATAATCTCAGAGCGGATATGAAAAATAAACCTGCGCCTCTGCTGAATCCGGCTACTATGAAACCTATGACGGCAGAAGAGCTGGGACAGGTCTTCTGTAAAGAACTGGTAGAGCAGGAACTTGACAATACAACTGCTTACATTGATATTCCTCAGGAAATCCAGGACTTTTATAAAATGTACCGTCCCTCACCTCTTGTAAGAGCCTACTGTCTGGAGAAGAAACTGGATACGCCGGCGAAAATCTACTATAAGTTTGAGGGGAATAATACCAGCGGAAGCCATAAATTAAACTCTGCAATTGCTCAGGCTTATTATGCTAAGAAACAGGGGTTAAAAGGTGTAACTACGGAGACAGGAGCCGGACAGTGGGGAACAGCTCTTTCCATGGCCTGCGCTTACCTTGACCTTGACTGCCAGGTATATATGGTGAAGTGCTCTTATGAACAGAAGCCATTCAGAAGAGAAGTTATGAGGACATACGGCGCTTCCGTGACACCTTCTCCTTCTGAAACAACAGAAATTGGAAGAAAGATTCTGAAAGAACATCCGGGAACTTCTGGAAGCCTTGGCTGCGCTATTTCTGAAGCAGTAGAGAAAGCCACTCATCAAGAGGGTTACCGCTATGTACTGGGAAGCGTACTGAACCAGGTACTTCTTCATCAGACGGTTATTGGCCTTGAAACAAAAACTGCCCTGGATAAATATGGAATTGTTCCGGATATGATCATCGGCTGTGCCGGAGGCGGTTCTAATCTGGGAGGATTGATCTCACCATTTATGGGAGAAAAAATCAAAGGAGAAAGAGATTATCAGATTATTGCAGTAGAGCCTGCTTCCTGCCCAAGTTTTACCAGAGGAAAGTTTGCCTATGACTTCTGCGATACAGGTATGGTAACGCCTCTTCAGAAGATGTATACCCTGGGCAGTAACTTTATTCCTTCTGCAAATCATGCAGGTGGTCTCCGCTATCATGGAATGAGTTCTATTCTGTCACAGCTTTACCATGACGGACTGATGGAAGCAAGGTCTGTAGAGCAGACTTCTGTATTTGCTGCTGCCGAGGAGTTTGCAAGGGTAGAAGGCATCCTTCCGGCCCCTGAGAGTGCTCATGCCATTAAAGTTGCCATGGATGAGGCAAAGAAATGTAAAGAAACCGGGGAGGAAAAGACCATTGTCTTTGGGCTGACCGGTACCGGATACTTTGATATGTATGCTTACGAAAGCTTTAATGACGGAAAGATGACAGACTATATTCCTACAGATGAAGACCTGGAAACTGGCTTCGCAGGACTTCCAAAAGTGCCGGAAGATCTGGCATAAGCAGAGAAAAAGCATATGGAAGCAGAAATGTAGAATAAAAAAGGATTTACTTTTTCTGCAAGGATATGATATACTGAACCTCATGTGATAAGTAGAATAAATAATCGCGGCTGACAGTACCGAAAGGGGTCAGGTGAGGAAAGTCCGGGCTTCACAGGGCAGGATGCCAGATAACGTCTGGTGGAGGTGACTCCAAGGACAGTGCAACAGAAATGTACCGCCGGAGAAATCCGGTAAGGGTGGAAGGGCAGTGTAAGAGACTACCGCTTTCCTGGTAACAGGAAGGGCATATGTAAACCCCATCCGAAGCAAGACCGAATAGAAAACAATGTGGCTGCCCGTCACGTTTTCAGGTGGGTCGCTTGAGCCTGCCGGCGACGGCAGGACTGGATAGATGATTATTCACGACATAACCCGGCTTATCGTTCTGCTTATCACATAAAAAAAGCGTATCCCTTAATTCCTATTCCAGGAAGAAGGGGTACGCTTTTTTTATTCTATAGGAGCCCTTAGACTCCCCTGCAGAATCTTTTATGCCTGTTGACCTAAAAGATAATCAATAAACTGCTGGGCAGTTCTTCCGGACAGGCCGCCATGGCGCAGTTCCCAGGCATTGGCCTGCTGGAAAAGTTCCTCCTGGTCCATATGCAGACCATGCTTTTGGGCCAGGGTCAGTACAATCTGCTGGAACTCTTTCTTACTGGGTGAACCAAAGTAAATGGTTACGCCGAAACGATAAACCAGGGAGAGTTTTTCCTGCACAGTATCATTTGTATGAAGGTCATCATCCCGGTCAGCCTTGTCGCTGAATTTTTCCCGGACCAGATGCCGGCGGTTGGAGGTAGCATAGATTAGGATATTATCTGGTTTTCGTTCCAGACCTCCTTCAATTACAGCTTTCAGATATTTATATTCGATTTCAAAATCCTCAAAGGACAGGTCATCCATGTAGATAATAAATTTGTAATTCCGGTTTTTAATCTGGGCGATCACATCATTCAGGTCTTTGAATTGGTGTTTGTATACTTCAATAATACGCAGGCCTCTGTCATAATACTGATTAAGGATTGCTTTGATACATGAGGACTTTCCAGTTCCTGCATCTCCAAAAAGAAGACAGTTATTGGCCGGCTTTCCATTTAAGAAGGCCTCTGTATTGTCAATCAGTTTTTTCTTGGCAATTTCGTAACCCACCAGGTCATCCAGATGCACATGGGCAATCTTAGTAATGGGAACGATTTTTACCCGCTGGTCATTGGGGCCGTGTTCCAGACGAAAGGCTTTGTGGAGACCAAGTTTTCCTACACCGTAATCTTTGTAAAAGTCTACCATATGTTTCATGAATTCTTCCGGAGAGTTGGAAGCGGCCAAAAGATTGCTTAAAGTGTTCAGACGGCTGCTGATCCGTTCATTAAACTGTTTGCTCCCATGGCTGTCATTTTCATATTCATTAATCAGATGGCAGCAGGAGGATGAGCCGTAAAAATTTTCAAAAGCTGAAAAATCCAGGTTAAAAAGGTCCTTGAAAATCTCAAAATCATGGAGAGCAAGCTGGTTAATGGTGCCTTCCACTGGGCCGGTGATCTCACAGGCAGTACTGAAAGCATTTTCATGATTGGCAAGGAGATAGGTAAGATAGCTGTGCCACAGATTTCCCGTAAAACCATAGGTGCTGGCCATTTCTACCAGCCGGTTCATGCAGCTGTAAAACAAAGATTTGGACTTGCCAGGCTCTTCTGGCTCAAGACAGCAGATTTCCAAGGCTCTGGACATGTCTTCCAGGATATCTCCCTGCTGAAAATTTCGGTATAAGATACATTCGTCAATATTAAACATCCTTCTGATTCCTTTCTAATAATTGCCGTGGATACGGAAATTCTGAGTTTCAGCCTCCAGACCCCGGAGGGCATTCTTTACAGCACTGTCACTTAAATTCCCCTCAAAATCCACAAAAAAGCGGTATTCCCAGTTGCGCCCATGAATAGGCCGGGATTCAATCTTGGTCATATTCAGTCCATTATAGATGAAATGAGACAAGCTGTTGTAAAGACTTCCGCTTTCATGGGGCAGTTCATAGCTGACACTGATTTTACCTGCATTTCGGCAATAGATTTTATCTCTGGTAACAATAATAAATCTGGTAGAGTTTCCAGCGTTAGTATATATATTCTCTTTCAGCACGGAAAGACCGAAAAATTCAGCAGCATAGGGACTGGAGATAGCTGCCTGGGTATGGTCTCCTTCTTCTGCGATTTTCTTGGCTGCAGCAGCTGTGTTTCCAAATTCATGAGTTACCCACTCTTTGTGAGACTCCAGGAAGACTCTGCATTGCATAAGGGCCTGAGGATGGGAATAGACATCTGTAATTTCTTCCATGGAAGTTCCAGGAAGACCTACCAGAGCATGCTGACAGGGGATGATCTGTTCCCCTACGATTACATGGTCATACTTGGTCAGCAGGTCATAATTGTCCTGGACAATGCCTGCAGTAGAATTTTCTATAGGCAGAACAGCAAAATCAGCGTCATAGTTTTTGATTGCTTCCATGGCATCTTTCCAGGTATCTACATGAAAACTTTTGATGTTTTTTCCAAAAAAAGTATTCATGGCGGCATAGCTGTAAGCACCTTCTACTCCCTGGAACACTACAGTGACGTCTTCTTTTTTCAGAGCATCTACAGGGGAAAAAAGCGGATCCCATGTGCCTTTATGTTCCTCCATAAGCTGATACTGGCGCTTTCTGCTGATAGACATGATCTGCCGGTAGAGTTCATAAATTCCTCTGCTGTTAAACTCTCCGGAAGCCTGACTGCTGAGGGTCTCCAATTTTGCCTTCTCTCTGCTGGCATCAAAAACAGGTTTCTTTGTCTCTATTTTAAACCGGGCCACCTTTTCCGCCACGGCCATTCTCTCTTCAAAAAGCCTGACGATCTGATCGTCGATATGGTCGATTTCATCTCTGAGCTGGGTCAGATCTAACATTTGTATCTTCCTTCCTTTTTCATAAAGTTATTATGCTTATGATACACCGACAGATTTTCTCCCGCAAGTCTTTTGTTCCGGAAATTAGAAGAAAACCTGAAACCTTCTGCTCTTCAGCATGTATGAAGCATCTGGGACAGAGACATAATAAAGAAAAACTATAATCATTAAAAGAGGAGAAGAAGATATGAAAGGTGATTTTCTGCGGTGCGGAGCCACAGGCTGGTGCCTTGAGATCTTCTGGACAGGCCTTCATGCAGCAGGAAGAAAGGAATGGAAAATGATGGGACAGTCTTCTTTGTGGATGTTTCCCATATATGGTATGGCTGCCTGTATAGGTCCACTATCCAGATATCTGAAAAAGATTCCTGCCATATTGCGGGGGAGCCTGTATATGACGGGAATCTTTGCGGCAGAATTCAGTACGGGACTCCTCCTGAAACATTATAATGTATGTCCCTGGGATTATAGCCGTTATCCACTGAATTATAAAGGTGTGATCCGACTTGACTATGCGCCCCTGTGGTTCTGTACGGGACTGCTTTTTGAAAAAATATTGTCTCATGAAAAGTGAAAATTCTTGAAATACCCCTGGAAGTAGTATATGATAGTAAAAAAGTCAAACATATACAGGAGGTAATCTATGAGACACTTAATGAGTCCGTTGGATTTATCCGTAGAGGAATTGGACAAGGTTTTAGATCTGGCCAATGATATTGAAAATAATCCGGAGAAATACGCTCATAAATGTGACGGAAAAATTCTTGCAACTTTGTTTTATGAGCCAAGTACACGTACACGTCTCAGCTTTGAGTCGGCAATGCTTCGTTTGGGAGGAAAGGTCCTGGGTTTTTCCAGCGCTAATTCCAGTTCAGCGGCAAAAGGCGAGAGTGTGGCAGATACTCTCCGGATGATTTCATGTTATGCGGACATCTGCGCCATGCGCCATCCAAAGGAGGGTGCGCCTCTGGTAGGCTCCATGGCATCCCAGATTCCGGTGATCAATGCAGGCGACGGAGGACATCAGCATCCTACTCAGACATTGACAGATTTACTTACCATTCGTTCTATGAAAGGGCGGCTGGATAATATTACCATTGGTCTTTGCGGAGATCTGAAGTTTGGCAGGACCGTACATTCTCTTATTGAAGCGTTGGTGAGATACGAAGGCGTAAAATTTGTGCTGATCTCTCCAGAAGAACTGAAGATACCGGATTATATCCGGGAGGATGTACTAAAGGCCAGCGGTCATGAATTTCAGGAAGTAGAAAGACTGGAAGACGCTCTCCCCAAACTGGATCTGTTATACATGACCAGGGTGCAGAAAGAAAGATTCTTCAACGAAGAAGATTATGTGAGAATGAAGGATTTCTATATTCTGGACAAGGCAAAAATGGAGCTTGCCGGCCCAGATATGCTGGTGCTTCATCCGCTGCCAAGAGTAAATGAAATTTCCATAGAGGTGGACTCAGATCCCAGAGCAGCTTATTTTAAACAGGCAAGATACGGGGTTTATGTCCGCATGGCACTGATCCTGAGTCTGCTGGGAATGGGGGTAGAATTATGTTAAATGTAGGACAATTAAGTGAAGGTGTGGTTCTGGACCATATCAAAGCCGGTAAGAGCATGACCATTTATCATGATCTGGAGCTGGATAAACTGGATTGTTGTGTGGCAATTATTAAAAATGCCAGAAGCAACAAAATGGGAAGAAAAGACATCATCAAGGTGGAATGCCCCATTGATACCCTGGATCTGGATATTCTGGGATTTATCGATCACAATATTACGGTGAATATCATCAAGGACGGAGAAATCGTAGAGAAGAAAAAACTAAGCCTTCCTAAAGAGGTCCACAATGTGATCAAGTGTAAAAACCCCCGGTGTATTACCTCCATTGAACAGGAACTGGAACAGATTTTTATCCTGGCAGATCCTAAAAAGGAAATTTATCGCTGCAAATATTGTGAGGAAAAGTACAGAGGAAGCAGAAACAAATAAAAATATATGAAAAGAGGCTGTTCTTGAAGGATATTTTCAGAACAGCCTCTTTTCATCAAGGTACGGTGCTAAAAAGGCAAAAGAGGACAGAAATATAGAAAATCCAAAGAAAACACTGGACATTTGACAGGGAAAAAGCTATTATTTATACAATGCGGAAAAGCATTCTGTCATAGGAAAGCAGATTAGAAAGCCCCTAAGGAGGATATATGAAATGAAGAAAGTTGTAAAATTCGGAGGAAGTTCTCTGGCCAGTGCAGCACAGTTTGAGAAAGTGGGAGCTATTATCCGGGGAGATGAAAGCAGAAGATATGTGGTGCCTTCAGCTCCTGGAAAACGTTTTTCTGAAGATACAAAGGTTACAGACTTATTATATGCCTGCTACCGCAGTGCCGGAGATGAAGAGAGATTCCCAAAAATCTTAAAAGAAATCAAAAGCCGCTATCAGGAGATCATAGACGGACTTGGACTGTCTTTATCCCTGGAGGAGGATTTTGCTTTGCTGGAAGAAAATTTCAATAAGCAGATCGGAGAGGAATATGCGGCTTCCAGAGGGGAATATTTAAATGGAAAGATTATGGCGGCTTATCTGGGATTTGCCTTTGTGGACCCGGCAGAGATGATCCGTTTTGACGGAAATGGCCAGTTTGACGGCGAAATAACGGAAAAACTGGTGGCTAAAAGACTGGGAGACCTGGAGCGGGCAGTAATTCCGGGATTTTATGGCGCGAAGGAAGACGGAACGATTAAAACCTTCTCAAGAGGAGGATCTGATATTACAGGTTCTATTGTAGCAGGAGCTGTTGATGCAGATCTATATGAGAACTGGACAGATGTGTCAGGCTTTCTGGTAACAGATCCCAGGATTATCCAGAATCCGAAACCTATCGATACCATTACATACCGTGAGCTGAGAGAGCTGTCCTATATGGGAGCCACGGTTCTTCATGAAGATGCGATTTTCCCTGTGCGTAAAGCCGGTATCCCTATTAACATCCGCAACACCAATGCTCCGGAAGATCCAGGTACGATGATCGTAGAAGATACCTGCAAAAAGCCCCCCTATACCATTACCGGTATTGCAGGAAAAAAGGGCTTCTGTGCTCTGAACATCGAAAAATCTATGATGAACTCAGAAATCGGATTTGGCAGAAAAGTGCTGCAGGTACTGGAAGAACAGGGGATTGCTTTTGAGCATATTCCATCGGGGATCGATACAATGACAATTTTCATCCACCAGGATGAATTTGCCCAGAAAGAGCAGCAGGTAATTTCAGGAATTCACCGGGTAGTGAAACCAGATTATATGGAACTGGAGACAGATCTTTCTCTTATTGCAGTCGTGGGCAGAGGCATGCGTTCCAACAGAGGCACAGCTGCCAGAATTTTTGCGGCTCTGGCTCATGCCAATGTAAACGTTAAGATGATCGACCAGGGCTCCAGTGAGCTGAATGTAATTGTAGGAGTCCGTGACGAGGACTTTGAACCGGCAATCCGGGCGATATATGATATTTTTGTGGAGACTCAGATTTAAGAAGGACGGAAAATAGGAGAAGATAGTATGAAAACCAGAAAAAATTCATTGCTTCGATGGGTAGCCATGATTGAACTGGTCTTGGGTGCCTATGACTTGATGAATGGACTGATGTCTGCATTTGTACTGATTACGGATTTGGAAGGAGTTACAGCTTCTTTTACAGAGAGTGGAGTGGAATTTTCTGTTCCGATTCTGGTAATTTCTGTAGCGATCACCTGTATAGGGGGTCTTATTATGGTTTTGGCAGGAGCCATGGGCATGATTTTTGCATCTATTCCAGGAAAGCAGAAACTTCCTCTTTACTGCGGTTACGGTCTCTTTGCTTTTGTAATCTTGTCAGCGGTTATACAGATCGCATTTATGGGAGCTGGTCTTCCTTTGTCCATGCTTCTCTCCTTAGTTCTCCATGGACTTTATATGTGGGGAGCTGTAAAGAATAAAAAAGAACTGGAAGCAGGAGTATAAGAGGCGTCAGATTATGAAATATGAACATAAAACTCAGTATTATGAAACAGATCAGATGGGGATCATTCATCATTCCAATTACATCCGGTGGTTTGAAGAGGCCAGGGTGGACTTTATGGAGGGATGCGGCTTCTCTTATGCCCAGATGGAAAAAGATGGACTGATCAGTCCGGTGCTTTCTGTGTCCTGTGAATATAAGACTATGACTCATTTTGGAGATACTGTTGAGATAGAAACAGAAATTGTAAAGTATAACGGTATAAAACTGGAGCTGTCCTATACAGTCAGAGATAAGGAAACAGGAGAGGTGCGGTGTCTTGGAAAAAGCAGCCACTGTTTCCTGGACAGAGAAGGAAGACCGGTTTCACTAAAAAGAGGCTGGGACAAATACCATCAGGGCTTTTCGAAAGAAAGTGTTAAATAAGTATTACAATCCGGATTTCTTGTTGACAAAGAAGTCCGGATTTTTTATACTACAAGTGTACTAAGACACATAGTACACTTGATACGCAGTGAAATTATCAACTCCGCTGCTTGCGGAAATAAGACATGACTGATGGAAAGGAGGAGCCGGATTGATTGTTATTGATTATCAGAATCGGAAACCTATCTATGAACAGATCGTGGAAAGATTTCAGATGCTGATCGTAAAAGGTATTCTGGAGGCAGATTCCCAGATGCCATCTGTCAGGACTCTGGCCAGTGAGCTTTCGATTAATCCAAATACAATCCAGAAAGCCTATACGATCCTGGAGCAGCAGGGATATATCTATCCTGTAAAAGGCAGGGGGAATTTTGTGTCAGGAAATCAGACCCTGAAAGAAAAAAAGGAGGAAGTTTTTTTCCAGAAGCTGCGGGACGTTATTCAGGAAGGAAAAGAGCTGGGAATTGAAAAAGAAAGATGTATTGCCAAAACGTCTGAATTTTATGAGGAGGATAAAGTATGATAAAAACAGAGGGGCTGTGTAAGAGATTCGGCTCTCTTCAGGCTGTGGATCACATATCTCTCACAATAGAGGACAACAGCATCTTTGGTTTGGCAGGGACCAATGGAGCGGGAAAGAGTACTTTCCTCAGAATGCTGGCCGGTGTGCTGAAACCGGACGAGGGAAAGATTTCAGTAGACGGAGAGCCGGTTTTTGAAAATCCCGCGGTTAAGGAAGAAATTTTTTTCCTGCCGGATACCGCCTACTTTTTTCCAAATGCGTCTATTGCAGATATGGAGGAATATTACGCTGCCTACTATCCACGGTATGACAGGAAGAAAGTAAAAAGCCTGACTGAAAAGGTAGGATTAGAATATAAGAGAAAAATCAGTACTTTTTCCAAAGGGATGAAAAGACAGGCAGCTTTAATATTGGGAATCAGCGCAGGAACAAAATATCTTTTCTGCGATGAGACTTTTGACGGTCTGGACCCGGTGATGCGTCAGGCGGCAAAGAGCCTGCTGGCCTATGAGGTGGCCAACCGCTCTTTTTCCCCGATTATTGCATCACATAACTTAAGAGAACTGGAAGATATCTGTGATCATGTGGGACTTCTTCACAAAGGAGGCGTGCTTCTCTCCAAAGATATTGAAGAAATGAAAGAAAACATCCATAAGGTTCAATGTGTGATACCAGATGAAAAGGATGAAGAGGAACTGCTGAAAGAATTACAGGTGGTCAAATCGGAAAAAAGACTTTCCCTGCTGACTATGGTAGTCCGGGGAGACAGGGAGGAAATCATGAGAAAGATCCAGAGGCGGAATCCTCTTTTTGCAGAGGCCATTCCTCTGACATTGGAAGAAATATTTATCAGTGAAACGGAGGTGGCAGGTTATGACATCAAGAAATTATTTACTTAAAACTATCGGGGGAAATATCCGGAGGAATTTCTGGCTGATGATTTTATTCTTCCTTGCCTTTCTGGTAGTTATGCCGGCCAGTACCCTGACGGCATTGGATGGGGCAAAATATATCGATACCACAAACTTTACTGTTAACATGACAAATACTTTTATCCAATGTATCAGAAGCTCTCTGGTTCAGGTTATAGTGGCCGGCTGCGGAGCTCTGGCGGCTCTTTCGGTCTTCTTTTACCTTTATTCCCAGGAGAAGACAGATTTTTACCACAGTCTTCCCATGAGAAGAGAAGGATTGTTTATGGCACAGTTTTTAAGCGGATTCAGTCTGTTTCTGATCCCTTATGTATTAAACCTGCTGCTGACTCTTGCTATAGGGTTGGTTTACGGTGCAGTGAACCAGACAGCCCTGAGTATTTTGGTAATACATACCCTTCTGGCGGTGATTTATTTTCTGGCAATCTATGGAGCGGCGGTCCTTGCCATCCTGCTCACAGGAAACCTTTTTACAGGTACGCTGGGATTTATGACACTGATGTTTTACGGGCCAATCCTCTATATGACTTTTACCAGACTTAATGCCAGATTTTTTGAAACAATCGTACAGGAGATGGACTATGATTTTGGGATTTTTCTAAGCCCTCTTATTGCCTATATCAGCGGGGGAACAGTGGATTGGACCTGGAAATCTTTGTGTATATATTTCCTTTACGGAGTTGTTCTGGCCCTGGTTGTGATCCTGGCGGACATATTGGTTTACCGGATACGTCCTTCAGAAAGCTTCCATAAAGCCATTGCATTTAAAAAGCTGGAGCCAGTGATCAAGGTCTGCGGGATACTTCCTCTTTCCCTGCTCTGTGCTCTGTATTTCAGCGGTTACATGTATAACCAATTTTTCTGGATGGTCATCGGCGCAGTAGTGCTCACTCTGATCTTTTCCATGATCTTCGATTTCCTCTGTAATATGGATATCCGTATGGCTCTGAAGCCTAAGGTATCAACAGGGGTGATTCTGGCAGTTTTGATACTGATTCTTGGAGGATACCGGACAGATATCACAGGAGTGGATACTTTTTTACCAGATGAAGAGAAGGTTGCTTCTATGTCTCTGTATCTTCCCAGTGTCAGCGGTCAGTTCCAGTATCCGGAAAGCAGTGTGACGGAAAGCCCTACATATACCACATTCTCACTGAATCAGTGGGTAGAGGATTTCCAGGAGATTTACGCGCTGGCAGAAAAGAGTGTGGAATATGTCAGGGACCATGAGGCCTATGCATCAGATGTGCAGAGTCTCCGGGAAAACGGTGATCCAGAGCAGACGATGGTTATGATCTATATAGGCTATCACATGAAATCCGGACAGGATGTATACCGAATGTACTATATACCGGAGACCGAGGAACTGGTAGAAAATATCGGACGGGTATATGACACCTGGGAATACAGAGAAAAGATTTTGCCTACCAGCTATATCGATACAGAAAAAATTGAAAATATTTATACCTACAGTTTTACAGAATCAGGAAAGGCTTTAACTTTATCTGATGAAAATCAGGAAAGGCTGCTAAAAACCTACCAGGAAGAACTGGAAAATATGACCTTTGACCAGAGCCGCAGGGAGAAGCAGGTAGGATGGCTGGAACTTCAGGAAAAGGCAGAACCGGAGATCAGTGCTATGGGATACAGCGTGAATAGTACCTATACTTATAGCTATAACCTTCCAGTATATGCGAGCTTCGAGAAGACCAGAGCTATGCTGGAAAAGCTGGGGAATCCTATGGCTGACAGTATTGAGCCAGACCAGGTAGAATCTATCTTATTGAGCAGGTATTCCTATGAAAGCGGGGAAGAACAGTACCTGGAAAAAGAATACCGCACGGAAGAAGACATTGAGAAGCTCCTGGCCCAGGCTACTTTCCGTGACGAGCGCTTTACTGTAGGAAGCCATGTAAACTACCAGGTTTCCTGTGAGATTACCTGGAAGGACAGTAAAAAAGATAAGATAGCATTTTATATTTTTGAAGACAGCAGTCTGACAGATATTTTAGAACAATTAAATCAAGGGAATACTGACTAACAGATTTGCATAGAGAAAGGATCAGAGCAGAATACCTGAAAACAGGCTGCTTTGGTCCCTTTTTCGTTGACAAGTAAGAGGAGAGAAGGGTAAAATAGAATAAAATATTTGTTTTAAAACAGCGGAGATATTGCAAATGGACAGAGAATTAAATTTAGAGAACGAAAAAGAACTGACAGCATTGGGCAAGGCCCTTTCCTCAGAAGCCCGGATCAGAATTCTCAGTTTATTGGGAAACGGTCCTCTGTGTGTAAATGAGATTGCAGAAATGCTGGACATACCGGCTTCTTCTGCAGCCTTGAATATCCGTGTTCTGGAAGAGGCAGGCCTGATCCGCACAGAATTGAAACCAGCGGCAAGAGGTTCCATGAAAATGTGTATTCCCCAAGAAGGAAAAGTAATCCTGGATCTTCAGAAACAGGAGGAGAAAAAGAAAGAAGAGATAATTTCCATGCCGGTGGGAAACTATGTGGACTATCGGATCACCCCTACCTGCGGAATGGTAAACGAGGAAGGCTATATTGATGGAGAAGATGAACCCAGATGCTTCTATGACCCTAAGCGGACAACGGCAAAACTGATCTGGTTTTCTTCCGGATATCTGGAATACCGGTTCCCTAATGCGGCTCTTCAGGAGGAACCGGCCAGAGTCTTAGAGTTTTCGGCAGAACTGTGTTCAGAGGCACCGGACTATAATCTGGACTATCCTTCAGACATCACTTTATGGATTAACGGAAAAGAAGCGGGAACCTGGATCTGTCCTTCGGACTTTGGAGGAAGAAGGGGAAAACTGAACCCTGACTGGTGGGAGGACAGCAAGAGCCAGTATGGAAATCTGAAAACCTGGAGACTGGACCGTTCCGGAACTTATCTGGATGGAGAGAGAAGCGCTCCTTTTAAGATAGAGGATTATGATCTGGAAAAAGGCCCTTATATTTCTGTGATCATAGGAATCAAAGAACAGGCAGAACACATAGGAGGGGTGAATATATTTGGAAACTGCTTCGGCGACTATCCTCAGGATCTGGTTATGAAAGTAAAATTTTAAAAAGGGGGTTTACAAACAGGCAATCTGTGCTATAATTGCGATAGAAACATAAAAAATGAAATAAAACATAAAAAATGTTTTAAAAGCAAAGCATGGAGGTAGAAATGATGCTGCAATTGATGGAAAAGTTTCAGAAGCTTTTTGGAGAAGGAGGAGATATTCGCTCTTACTTCTCACCGGGACGTGTAAATCTTATCGGCGAGCACACAGATTATAACGGGGGACATGTTTTTCCCTGCGCGCTGACTATTGGAACCTATGGCGTGGCAAGAAAGAGAGGGGATAGGAAAATCCGTCTTTACTCTGAAAATTTCAGCAAAATGGGCGTTATAGAAACCAGTCTGGACGACCTGGTATATCAGGACAGTGCAGGATGGACCAATTATCCCAAAGGGATTGTCTGGACCTTTCGTGAAAAAGGCTATCCCATTGATAAAGGTTTTGACATGCTGATGTATGGAAATATTCCTAATGGCTCAGGTCTTTCTTCTTCTGCCTCTGTGGAGCTTCTTATGGGAATTATTCTGAAAGATATGTTCGGCTACGAAGATCTGACCATGATAAACCTGGCTCTGATGGGACAGTATGGGGAAAACAATTTTAACGGTATGAATTGCGGGATCATGGATCAGTTTGCCATAGCAATGGGGAAAAAAGACCATGCGATTTTCCTGGATACCCAGAATCTTCAGTACGAATATGCGCCAATCCATATGGAAGGCTGCAAAATTGTTATTGCTGCAAGCAACAAGAAGAGAAAACTGACAGATTCTAAATATAACGAGAGAAGAGCGGAATGTGAAGAAGCCCTGAAAGATATCCAGAGTGTGAAGACTGTTCAGGCTCTTGGGGAATTGTCTGAGGAAGAGTTTGAGGAGATAAAAGACGTTATAAAAAATCCGGTCTGCAGGAAAAGAGCAAAGCACGCAGTCTATGAAAATCAGAGAACAGTTCGGGCGGTTAAGGCTCTGAAAAATAATGAACTGGAAACTTTCGGAAGACTGATGAACGAATCCCATATATCTCTGAGAGATGATTACGAAGTTACGGGGAAAGAGCTGGATACCCTGGTAGAAGCAGCCTGGAAACAGGAAGGCGTTATCGGTTCAAGAATGACAGGGGCAGGCTTTGGAGGCTGTACAGTCAGTATTGTAAAAGAGGATAAGGTAGAGGATTTTGTTAAAAATGTAGGCGGAATTTACGAAAAGACCATAGGTTATGCAGCAGACTTTTATGTAGTGGAGATTGGTGACGGAACAAGAAGGATTTCTTAAAGAAGCAATAGAAAGCTTCCTGTATACTATAAATCAAGGAGTTGACCAAAGAAAATACCTCAAGTAAATTTAGATTATTACTGACCTGGCGAGTTGGTAAAATCTAAAAACACAAGAGGTATCTGA
>NZ_NFIF01000011.1:0-127883 GCF_002161645.1 Blautia sp. An46
GTCCAACAGCCTGCCGGCTGACTGCCGCAGCAAACTGAAAAAATGAGAGACTAATTTTCCCCCGGTAAATACTGGGGGATTTTCATATTTTGTCAAGATACGGATGATTACCTACTTACCTGTATTGTTTTCAGCTTTTCGCTTTTCACGCAGAGCGTCCAATTCCTGGCGGGTTTGTTCAGCCTCCATTTTAGGATAGGTATAACGCCACTGATCGTATTCTTCTTTGGTGATCTCGCCGGACTCCAGTTTTTCTGCCTGCTGATACCATGCGTTAAACATATCCCACATACTGTGGTAGGTCATTCCGGTGTCTTTGTCCAGTCGGAGGCAGAGTTCGCCGTCCAGTTTTCCGATTTTCAGACCACGGGTATCTTCCAGTGTAAAGAGAGTGTGCATAAGTCCAATATCCGTGTCAATATCGGGAACATTCAAAGCGTGAGGCGATACCTCAAAAATCTGTGCCAGTGCGTTTAAATATTTCTCTTTCGGGCTGCGTGCGCCTTTTTCATACTGGGCGATACGGACGTCTGCCTGAGAGTCGCTAAAACCCAGAAGTTTGCCCAGATATTTCTGTGTAAAGCCACGGAGCAGCCGGAAATAATGGATTCTTTCGCCAATAGCCATAACCATTCTCCTATCTGAAGTCTTTTGATAGGTTGAGTATAACATAAAAGTATAGGAACAATCAAGAAAAACCAATACAAAAAAGTATAGAAATTTCTGTAAAACCACTTGACCAATACAGAAAAGTATAGTAATATGTGACTATACAAAAATGTATAGAATAAATAAGAAAGAGAGGTAGCTTATGGAGAAAATGTTTATGCGAGTGAGCGAAGTCATGGAGGCGCTGGATGTTTCCGAGTCTTATGCTTACAAATTGATCCGAAAACTCAACAAAGAACTGGAAAAGACAGGGTGTGTTACAATTCCCGGCAGGATTGACCGCAAGTTTTTTTATGAACAGTTTTACGGTACACAGTCATACGAAGGGAGGAATTAGAAGTGCCGGTATACAAAACTGAGAAAAATGGAACTTGGTATGCAATGGTGCGCTATAAAGACTGGAAAGGGGAGCGTAAGCAGAAATGCCAGCGTGGGTTTGCTACTAAGCGGGAGGCGCAGGAGTGGGAACGGCAGTTTCAGTTGCAGAAACAGGCAAATATGGATATGACGTTAGAGAGTTTCTGCAAGTTGTATGAGGCAGATGTGCGTCCACGATTGAAAGAAAACACATGGCTTACTAAGGAAAGCATTATTCAAAGCAAAATTCTTCCTTATCTGGGGCAGAGAAAAATGTCTGAGATCACGGCAAAAGATGTGATCGACTGGCAGAATGAAATGCGGAGCCAGAAAGGGAAAACAGGTAAGCCCGTATCTCCCACCTATCTGAAAACAATCCACGGACAGTTGAGTTCTATTTTCAACCATGCGATCCGCTACTATGATCTGAATATCAATCCGGCGAGAAAGGCAGGAACCATGGGAGCGGAAGAAAACAAAGAAATGTTGTTCTGGACGAAAGAAGAATATCTGAAATTTGCTGAAGAGATGATGGATAAACCTCTTTCCTACTATGCATTTGAAATGTTGTATTGGTGTGGCATCAGGGAGGGGGAACTGTTGGCATTGACACCAGCGGACTTCGATTTTGATAACCAGACAGTCACGATCAATAAATCCTATCAGCGATTAAAGGGCAGGGATGTAATTACCAGTCCAAAAACAAAGAAAAGTAATCGAATAATAAAAATGCCCCAGTTTCTCTCGGAGGAAATGGAGGACTGTATGAAATTGTATTACAGTTTGAAACCCACAGATCGATTGTTTCCGGTTACAAAACACTATTTATCTCATGAGATGGACAGGGGATGCAAAGCTGCTGGGGTAAAACGGATCAGAATCCATGACCTTCGTCACAGCCATGTTTCCTTGTTGATAGATATGGGTTTTACTGCACTGGCGATTGGAGATCGGGTGGGGCATGAAAGCGAAAAGATTACTTACCGATATGCACACCTGTTTCCTTCAAAGCAGACAGAAATGGCAGACAAGCTCAATATTGAAAGGATTAGAAGTGAGACAGAGAAAGGAGAAAACAAATTATGTCAGTAAAGGTTTTGGACAGGCAAGGGCGCTGGAGAAATAAGATTGTAGCGTTCCGGGTATCGCCGGAAGAAGACGAGCAGCTTGAGATAGCTGTAAGGTTATCGGGATTAACAAAGCAGGATTATATTGTCCGCCGCCTGCAGGAAAAAGAGATTGTAGTGGTGGGAAATCCAAGAGTGTACAAGGCTTTGAAAAATGAACTGGAAAAGGTATTGGAGCAGTTGGAACGCATAGAGGCAGACGCCGGCGTTTCCAGAGATTTATTAGATACAATTGAACTGATTACAAAGACAATGCAGGGTATGAAAGATGAAAAAAGCCTTTAAGTGTCGGCAAACACCTAAAGGCAAGGACTTGGTAAAATACCAAAATCAATCTATCTGTATTCTACCAGAGTCCCATAATGCTTTCAACCAGAAATGGAGGTAAATTTGAAAAACAGAAAAGCAGAGCCGGGACTCCGGCTGATCAATATGGAGAATGTTGCGGTGGAGCAGGTAGAATGGCTGCTCTATCCGTTTATCCCATATGGGAAAGTCACAATCATACAGGGCGATCCCGGAGAGGGGAAAACAACAATGGTGCTGCAGATCATAGCAAAGCTGACAAAAGGCGAGCCTGTACTTCCGGTAAAGAAGGGAGAGGAAGAACCCACAGAAAAGGCAGACGAGCCAGTCAATGTGATTTACCAGACCGCAGAAGACGGGCTGGGAGATACTATAAAGCCCCGTCTTCTGGCGGCAGGGGCAGACTGTTCTAAAGTGCTTGTCATTGATGACAGTGAACAGCCGTTGACTATGTTAGATGAACGTCTGGAACAGGCAATCCGGCAGACAAACGCCCGTCTTGTAGTTTTAGATCCGATCCAGAGTTTCCTTGGGGCGGAAGTAGATATGCACCGGGCAAATGAAATCCGTCCACTGATGAAACGGGTGTCTGTGCTGGCGGAAAAATATCACTGTGCGGTTGTCCTGATCGGTCATATGAACAAGAACAGCACCGGAAAATCTTCATATAGGGGGCTTGGCTCTATTGACTTTCAGGCTGCGGCAAGGAGCGTTCTGATCGTAGGGCGTGTGAAGAACGAGCCGGAAACAAGAGTAGTTTGCCATGTAAAAAGCTCCCTTGCACCAGAGGGAAAATCAATCGCTTTTCGCTTGGATAAAGAGAACGGATTTGAATGGATCGGGGAATATGACATCAGTGCGGATGATCTGCTGAGTGGCAATAACCGTGGACAGAAGATAAAAGAGGCGAAAGAGTTCCTGCTTGAGATATTGGCAGACGGGGCAGTTGAACAGAATGTAATCCTTAAAGAGGCGGAAAACCGTGGGATTAAAGGGAAGACACTCTGGAATGCGAAGAAGGCTCTTGGCGTCCAGTCGATAAAACCCGGCGGACACTGGTCGTGGGTATTGCCGGAACAATAAATCAACATGGCAAGATTACCATTTCTTTAGGAACAGGTAATGTTGCCACCTTGAAAGGAGATTTGGATGAAACAGGTACAGATACCGCAGAAATTGTTTGTGCAACTGATTCATTATCATCTGATGGAGGACGACAACCATGAGGGTGAGATAAGGATAGGATTGGAGAAGAAACTGGATGCACTGGTGTTACGTGAGTTATATGGGAAGTCTAAGACTGCTCTGACAGAGGAAGAACGGGAGAAAGCCCGGCAGGAATATTTGGACAGGCGGGGGATACCGAACAGTTTCCGCTGGTAAAGTTTTCTTTGATGATATAAAACAGGAGCGTGTCACGCTCCTGTGATAGCGGACAAGGCGGAAGGAGGGATTTTATGATTATCCAGCCGGAACGTGGAACACGGAATGTTAATGAAAAATTTTATGAGATGGAGACGAGACAGATTGCTATGCTCAATGAAATTTTTGGAGAGGTAGAACTGACAAAAGGAGAAATGCGGACGCTGGTATGGCTTGCGGGATGGGGGGAAAGCACAGTGGCAAATGTGGTGCCCGCAATACGAAAAGCGATAGCGGCGGAAGCAAGGCGGCTGGGGCAGCCGCTCCGTCCGTAGGACGGATAAGCTCCCGGCAGGGCGCAAAGGCAGCTTTTGACGGACGGAACGGCTGTCGAAAGTGCTTTTGCGTTACTTTCGACGAAAGTAACAAAGCTTATGCGCCGTATCCGGCGCTGATTACTACCCGACAAGGGAGAAAGGAGAGTTATTGAAGAGGACAATCAGCTTTATGACAGGGAAAAGGAGGAAAAAATCAAAGAACTGAAGGAAGAGTATCAGAAAGCTCTGGAAAAGCAATAAAAATCCCGGTCAGACACAGATCCTGAAGAAGTGTCTGCCGGATCTATTCCGGCAGAGGGCTTTTGGAACCTGACAGAGGTGTCTGTGAGGGCGTGTTATCAGGATACATATGACGGAGGGCGTTCATGATCAGCCGGAAGGTGAGCTGGGCCATATATTGAGGCGTTTCATCGGTATCGGAGGTCAGCCAGGTTTTCACCAGACCGATGCAGCCGGAAAGACAGAAAGAATAGGAATATTTCAGGTCTTCAATAGTGTCCGGAAAAGTCCGGCGCAGTACGTTAAGACTGTGGGTGGAAATCAGATTTTCAATGCGATGGATAAACGCGATATCCCCGTTTGGCCCCAGCAAGGCGCTGCAGATATCTTTGTTTTCTGCCAGGATATGAAAAATATCCTCAATAAAAGGAAAGCTGGATTCGTTAAAGGGACTGACCGGATGATTCTGAATGGTCTGGCGGATCTCTTCCAGCAGTTCTTCTTCAATGGTGGAAAGCATATTGAAAATATCCGTATAATGGAGATAGAAAGTAGAACGGTTGATATCCACTTCCTCTACCAGTTCTTTTACAGTAATTTCTTTAATACTTTTTTCCTGCATAAGTTTTGCAAGCCCGGCTCGAAGCTGGGCTTTTGTTTTGCGGATTCTCCGGTCAGTTTTTTCTTTCATAGATTTCTCCTTTCGAAAATATAAAAAAATTATAAACCATAGACACTAGATAGACATTTTGCCTATTAATAGACATGACGAAGGATTATTGTCGGTTGTAAGGTATTTATAACCCTAGTATAATGCGGTATGTGTAAATAATCAACATAATATCTATTAAACAATAACTAGTTGCGCAGACAGAAAGGAGACAGGAGAATGCTGAAACTAGAGTGGAAAAAGCTGCTGAGTAATAAACTCATGTTGGTAGTTATTGTTGCGATTATTGCAATTCCTACCATTTATACCACCCTTTTTCTGGGATCCATGTGGGACCCTTACGGCAATATGGACAAATTGCCCGTGGCTGTGGTGAATGAGGATAAATCGGTAGAATATGAGGGAGAAACATTAAACATAGGAAAAGAAATGGTGGAGAATCTGAAAGAGGACGGTTCTCTGAATTTTTCTTTTACAGATAAGGAAAGGGCCCGGCAGGGGCTGAAAGACGGAAGTTATTATATGGTCATTACCATACCGGAGGATTTTTCAGCCAATGCGGCCACCCTTACCCGGGAAAAACCTGAAAAAATGGAACTTTCTTATGAAACAAACCCGGGTATCAATTACATTGCTTCTAAGATGAGTGAGACAGCTATGGAGAAAATCCAGAGTTCTGTCCGGGAAGAAGTTACCCGCACTTATGCAGAAGCGGTTTTTGAACAGATCGGTAAGGCCGGGGACGGAATGGAGGAAGCGGCAGATGGTTCCGGGAAGCTCCAGGAGGGAATCCGGGAACTTGCCTCAGGAAATGAACAGATCGAAGAGAATTTACAGGTTCTGGCAGAGAGTACTCTGGTATTCAGAGATGGCAGTCAGACCATGGAAGAGGGACTAAAGACTTATACAGATGGAGTAACAGCCGCAGACAAGGGAGCACGTGAACTTCAGGATGGGGCCAGTGAACTGAACAAGGGGACGAAAACCCTGGACAGCGGGGCAAAAGAACTTGCCGGCGGAAGTGAAAGCCTGGATGCAGGAGCCCAGTCCCTGGAAGAGGGCATGGGACAGTTAGAAGGAAAGATCCCGGGACTTTCTCAGGGAGTCCGGGCATTATCCCAGGGGTCTTCCCAGCTTGCCGCAGGTGTCAAGACAGCGGGAGAGGGAAGCAAAAGTCTGAAGGCAGGAGCTGAACAGACAGACAGGGGTCTTGCATCTTTACAGGAAGGACTGGATCAGCTGAACAGTGCAGCATCCCAGCTTCCCGGGCAGACACAGAAACTTCAGGAAGGTACAAATGAGGTTTATGAAGGGGCAGCTCAGCTTTCCCAGGGAATGAAGCTTCTGGAAGAACAGGCAGTCCCCGGCATTTCTGCCAGTATTGATCAGGTAAACGGACAGCTGCAGGATGGAGGAAAACAGGTTTTTGACTCTGTGAAAGAGGGCGCGGACCAGTTAAAATCCAGTGCCGATCAGCTCCTTGCGGGGATTC
Source organism: Blautia sp. An46 (assembly GCF_002161645.1). Classification (NCBI taxonomy): domain Bacteria; kingdom Bacillati; phylum Bacillota; class Clostridia; order Lachnospirales; family Lachnospiraceae; genus Blautia; species Blautia sp. An46. The sequence goes on from NZ_NFIF01000011.1 coordinate 6,541, forward strand.
AGGGAACGGAGAGCATGTCCCAGGAAACAGGAAGTGGGGACCAGCTGGGCGATACTTTAGAGAGGAATGCCCAGGAAGCCGGAAACCAGGCAGAGGCAGCCCAGGCTGCGGCAGAAAATCTGGGAGGTGTGGAAAGTACAGACGCCTCTTATTTAAGTGATTCCTTGCAGCAGGCAATTGATTCAGGAGATATAGATGCAGTGGCATCCGTTGCCTGGGAGGCAGTGGCAGCTGCACAGCAAAACGCCGATGCAGCCAATGAGGCGGGAAGCCGTCTCCAGGAAGCTTCTCAGGCTCTTGGGAACAGCAGTGCCGCCCTGTCTCAGGATCAGCAGACCATGGCAGAGGCAGCCCGGCAGGCCCGGGATATGACCGGGGCCGGTTTGGCAGGGGAAAATTCTACAGACCTGAGCAGTGTGGTAAAGGGTCTTCAGGCATTATCAGAAGGTCTGGGACAGTTGTCTGCTCAGACAGAAACAGCCGGAGAACAGTATCTGGCAGGAGTGGACAGCGGCATGGAGCAGCTGAAGAGCGGAATCGGCACACAGGTTGGAGACAGTCTGTCTCAGCTGAGGGAAGGTGCTGACCGTCTTACCCAGGGAAGTGGAGAAGTGAACCGGGGAGTAGAACAGCTGACTGAGGCGGCACCTGCACTTGCCGGCGGAATCCAGAGTGCAAAGGATGGAGCCGGAGCACTGAAGACACAGGGAACGGAAGCACTGGTACAGGGAGCCGGGCAGCTGGATGAGGGATTTGGCCGTCTGGTACAGGGGAGTTCTGAACTGGATAAAGGAGTACAGGAAATGCAGGGACAGCTTCCGGCTCTTTCCCAGGGAGTGGAACAGCTGTCCCAGGGAGCAAAGGATCTGAAACAGGGAACTGGAAGTCTGAAGACAGGAGCCCAGACCCTTTCTCAGGGAGCAGGAACTCTTTCGGCGGGTATGGATACCTTGGTAGCCGGAACCAGCAAGTTGTCCCAGGGAACCGGCCAGCTTACTGCAAACAATCAGGCTCTTCTTGGAGGAGCGGTACAGCTGGAGGACGGAGCCTCCCAGATCAGCAGCGGAGCTTCCCAGCTTCATGATGGAAGTAAAACTCTTGGATCCGGGATTGAACAGCTGGCGGAAGGAACTAGGACTTTAAAAGACAGTCTGGCAGAGGGGGCAAAACAGATCCGGGATACGAATAAAGGAGAAGATACGGCGGATATGTTTGCAGCTCCTGTGGAAACAAAAGAAACACAGATCACCAGGGTAGAAAATAACGGCCATGCCATGGCCCCCTATATGATGTCTGTGGCACTTTGGGTAGGCTGTATTGCCTTTAGTCTTATGTATCCGCTGACAAAGTACAGCGGAAAGCTGAAATCCGGTCTGGCCTGGTGGGGAAGCAAGGCATCGGTACTGTATCTGATTGCCCTGCTCCAGGCAGCGGTGATGATCTTTATGCTTCATCTGTGTGACGGTTTTGAGCCGGTGGAAATGGGGAAAACCCTGGCGGTGGCCTGTCTGGCTTCGGTGGCTTTTATGTCTGTGATGTATTTCTTTACCAATACTTTTGGCAAAGTGGGAAGTTTCCTGATGCTGGTATTTATGGTGATCCAGCTGGCAGGTTCTGTGGGAACCTACCCCCTGGAACTGTCCGGAAGCTTTGTCCCTTATCTTCATGACTGGGTACCGTTCACTTATACGGTGGAAGCCTTCCGAAGTACCATATCAGGAGGAGAAAGTATTCAGGAAGCCGTAATATTCCTGACCGTTTTGTGGATCGTCTTTACCCTGCTGACCATTCTGGAGTTCCAGATCCGAACCCTTAAGATGAAAAGAGGAAAAAGGACTCTGGATAACTGGTTAGAGGAAAAGGGACTGGCATAAGAGAAAAAAGAAGGGAAAGGACTTTGTACTGCCTTTGAAAAGACAGTGCAGGGTCCTTTTTTTCGGCCATCCATACACTATAATTTATATAAGGTATGATATGGACAGACAGCGGGAACGGAAGCCTCCGGGATTTTTCTTCAGACACCCTCCCCGGACAGTAAAAGGATAAGAAGGTATCATTGGAATTGTATGAACAGATAGGAGAAAAATGGAGGGGCCTATGGAATATAATAAGGAACAACAGGAAGTCCTGATCCAGGACTTTATTGATATGCTTTTTGTGCAGAGAAACTTGTCATCCAATACCCTGTATGCCTATAAAAATGACCTGCAGAATTTTTCCAGGTGGCTGGAAAGACGGCATTACGGGGATATCAATGACCGGAGCATCTATGAATATTTTTTTATATGCAGAATGAGATAGAATTAGCACCCCGTTCTATCCGCAGAAAATATGTTTCCATTCAGCAGTATTGTGATTATCTCAGAATGGTTTTGAACTTAAATGAGATTTTCTTCCGGTTCACGGCCAGAAAATTTCAGTTGCCAAGGACATTGCCCAGGACATTATCCAGGGAAGAGATTAAAGAGCTGATTCTGGCGGCTACTTTCCAGTATCAGCAGGCCTGGTCAGAATATAAAGAAAGACTGGCTGTCCGGAATATGTGTATAATCGAGCTGCTTTTCTGTCTGGGGCTTCGGGTGGGAGAACTTTCCGCTCTGGATATGGCAGATTACTGGCCGGAAGAGAATACAGTGCTGATTCGTAGAAAAGGGAGAAAGGAGAGTTATTGAAGAGGACAATCAGCTTTATAACAGGGCAAGGCTTTGTCAACCACAACAGCAGAAAATTCCATGCAAAGAATACAGATCCGAAACGGAGTCACTGGAATGTGGAATACTGCAATCAGGATATTCAAGAAATATACCATGAATTATTTGATGAGGCACTTGAAAGGTATAATGTAAAGCAGACAAGGAAAGATCGAAAATCATTATGAAAAAATCCGTTCTGGAAAGCAGGAAAAACCATTTCATGAGATAATCCTTCAGATTGGAAATAAAAATGATATGGGAGCGGAAACGCCTGATGGACAGATTGCAGCAAGAATATGGGATGAATATATAAAAGGTTTTCAGGAACGGAATCCTGCCTTGCGTGTGTTTTCCGCTCATCTCCATCTGGATGAGGCAACACCGCACCTGCATATAGATTTTCCTTAATTGATACAATTAATTTTTATGTGGGAAAAGGGTATGATTCGCTAGAGGTGATATATACTTTATTAAGCTATAATGAGTTTAAACATCAAATGATATTAGAACTTAAAGACAATAGTAATAAAGCGTTACTTATTGGAGATGATTTTGCGAGTGTGGTATTGGGAAGTGGTTGTATTGATTAATTTGCCAAATGCTAGATTTAAAATTTGAAATATAGCTGTAATTTTGATAACAAAATCGTGATAACAGATTGATAACACTAGCAGAAACAGGCCATAGAGATATGACAGTTGGAAATAAATAAAATCAAATAAAACCAAATCTCCTATACAAAACTGTATAGAACTAAATTTGATTTTGCGAGTTTGAATAATTCGAGCCGAGCTGTAGAGCCCTGTTCCACAGGGCTTTACAGCTCTTTTCCGATTTTATTGCATTACAGATTGCATTATTCCCATCAACTTTTGTGTGACAGAAAGATTATATCTTAAAAATAAAAGGCGCAGAGCCTTAACCGGGTCTGCGTCTTTTATGAAATATATTTTTATTAAAAGGAACTACATAGGTACACTCATAATTAATGGCAATAATCTCGCTTGAAACGAAAACAGAACCGTCACGAAGGAAACCTCTGGACTTGATCAGAAATGCAGGGGTGTTTTTCCGACAGTTTAGAATGTCCGCTTCCTCCCGTGTGAGCTGAGTGGAGCTGTAATTAGTCATAAAGTGAGAGATACGGTATCCTTCTTCCAGGGCAAAATTCTGGATAGAATCTTCTATTACTTCTGAAGTCATAACAGGAAAAAGAGTACAGGGAATATATCCAGTCTCAATTTGGGTCTTCTGATAATTTACGATTCGTATCCGGCAAAATTCCCATACCATCTCATTATCCTGCAGATTAAAAATTCTCTGCAATTTAGGTAGGGCAGGAACCTTTTTCAGATATAGCATCTGAGACTTCAGATCCTTGTAGGGGACCTGTGTGACAGAGTTAAACACAAGCGGATTGCCGGACATTTTTTCATTGATAAAAACGCCGTTTCCCTGCCGGGGATTCAGAAGGCCCATGCCGATCAACTGTTTTAATGCTTTTTGAATCGTATAACGAGAAACATTGTACAGCTCAGCAAGCTCCCGCTCAGGGGGAAGCTTGCCGCTGCTGTATCTTTTCTGATAGATTTTACTGATAAGATCTTCGACGATGAATTCTGTTTTCGGGGATGACATATTTTTCTCCTCGTCTGTGATATATGTTTAAGGGGTTACAAGTGTTCCGTCTGGAATCCGGCTCTGCGTCCATTCGTGAGCACGATAGGTACATGGATATTTTGCTGTTGCTTCTTCGAGAAAGTCGACTCCGATACCGGGGCGTTCAATTGGATAGAAAAATCCGTTTTCTGCTTCATTATATCCGGGGAACAGGCTTTTGGTATTTTCTTTTAGTTCAATATTTTCCTGGATGGCCGCATTGTGGAAATGGATGTTCAGGTGAGTGTTGACAGCCAACCCTACAGGTGTGATATCTGATGGCGTATGCCATGCAATCCTCACGCCAAATGCGTCACAGAGATGAGCAAGTTTAATTGCAGGCGTGATTCCGCCAAGCTGGGAAACATGGCAGCGGATATAGTCAATATAACGGTTCTGCACAAGAGGAAGCCATTCTTTCGGATTATTGAAGAGCTCTCCTGCAGCAATAGGTGTGGCACATTGGGAACGAAGCTGAGCAAGCCATTCATTGCAGTCCAGGGGCATGATATCCTCGATAAAATAAGGGTGGTACTGCTCTACTTCTTTGGCAAAGTTGATTGCCTGGATGGGAGTCAGCCTTTCATGGATGTCATGCAATATGTGGAAGGCATCGCCGTATTTTGCCCGGAGATCTTGGAACATACGCAGAGTGTTGCGGATATAATCGTCCTGATCAAAATAGGCTCCGGGGATCGGCTGCTTTGGAGTTCTCAGGTCGTCCGGATTCCCACCGTAAAATCCCAGCTGACAACGGATATGACGGTAGCCTTTTGAACGTATCTTTTCAATTTCTTTGTACAAGTCATCCATGGTATCTGCTACTGCGTGTGTGTAAGCAGGAACCGCAGTTCTGGCTCTTCCTCCCAGAAGTTGGTATAAAGGCATATCAGCCATTTTTCCTTTGATATCCCACAGCGCCATATCGATTCCTGAGATCGCATTGTTGAGTACAGGGCCGTTGCGCCAGTAGGAATTGTAGAACATAAGGTACCAGAGATCCTCGATATTGTTTGCATCTTTCCCTATAAGAAGAGGCTTCATATATTCTTCTACGATTGTTTTGACAGCCAGCGGTCTGAACTGGAATGTTGCACATCCCAGACCATAAACGTTTTTGTCTGTGAAGACTTTAACTACAGTAAGATTATGTCGGTCCGGTCTGACTACATAACATTTGATATCTGTGATAATTACAGGTGTCATTTTTCTAATCTCCTTTATATGTCTGTTCTATCATATCAAGGTCAGCAGCTTTTTCATTACGTAATCATTACAACATATCTGAAATGAAAATACAACCGGTGTATTTTTTGGGCTTGGTTTTACGTAAAATTTCAGTCCAATTTTACAAATATATAACAGAAAAACACTGTAAAACAAAGGGATTCTGGCAATTTGAAATGCTGGATTGGACAGTTGCAAAATTAAATGTCCGATGATATTGTTTAGTCATCAAGGCTGCAGCAAACTTGAAGAACAAGCAGCGGAGAGGCGTCCCAAGGACCTGCTTCGCAGAAAGAATAGTGTCCAGTAAATACCCGTTAGGAGGGGGCAATAACAAATGGAAATAAAGGAAAGAATCAAACAGATCCTGCAATATGTAGGAGGAAAAGAAAATGTAAAAAATGCATGGCACTGTATCACGCGCCTGCGTTTTGAACTCAAAGACAAAGAGAAGATTGATGTTGAGGCAATCAAAAAGATGGACTGTGTACTTGGAACAGCGTTTGCAAAGGAGCAGTTCCAGATCGTGATCGGAGTCGGTGTTGAAAAATATTATGAAGAATTGGTAGAACAGCTCGGGATTGACGCAAATGCTCCGGTGGAAGCCGCTTTGGATGAAAAGAAAAAGGATTTTGTCACCTGGTTTATGGATGTAGTATCGGGTATCTTCGGGCCAGTGGTTCCCGCAATCGCAGGAGCGGGCATGATCAAAGGTCTTATGGGAGGACTGGTGGCCCTTGGTGTGATCACAAATACTACAGATACATATAAAGTAATCGACATGCTGGCCAGCGGTGTGTTTAATTTCCTTCCCTTTTTCCTTGCGGTATCTGCGGCGAAAAAGTTCCGTACCAGTGAGTATCTGGCTGTTGCTATAGCAGCGATCATCATGTATCCCACTATGATAGAGGCGGCCCAGGCGGGAGAAATCAGCGCATTCATGCTGTTTGGGATGATTCCGGTTCCGGTGTTTAATTATTCCAGTTCGGTAATTCCCATCATCTTTGGTGTATGGGGACTGAGTTATATCCATAAATGGGTGGATAAAATTATTCCTTCGGCGGCAAAAACAGTGGTTGTCCCCACAATCACTCTGTTTATAGCCGGACTGTTTACACTGCTGGTAGTAGGACCTGTCGGAATATACTGCGGTAAAGGCCTTGCATGGATTATAGGTTCTCTTTTCTCGGTATCACCTACTCTGGCCGGTATTGTTATGGGTGCGATCCGACCAATATCGATTCTTGTAGGAATGCATCATGCAATGACGCCAGTAGCACTGGAGAACTTTTCTACACTTGGCTATGATCAGCTGATGCCAATGATGTTTATTGCAAATCTTGCAATCGTGGGTGCAGCTGCCGCCTGCTATTTCAAGGCAGATACGCAGAGGGAAAAACAGATCGCGGGTTCCTCAGTCATCTCAGGAATCCTGGGTATTACAGAACCGGCACTTTTTGGCGTCCTGACAAAATATAAAAAGGCATTCATAGCCGCAACAGTTGCAAGTACAGTTGGAAGTGCTTTTATCGGAACCTTCGGAGTAAGATTGTTTGGCTATATCACATCCAGTATATTCAGTATCCCGGCATATATTGGCCCGTGGTTTGGATACGCAGCAATTGGCTGGGTTATGACACTTGCGATCTCCTTTGGGCTGGCATATGTACTGATCAGAAAGCCGGAAGATGAGAAAGAGGAGAAATCCCAAGTCAGAAAAGAGGCTGATGTCCAAGATGAGCAGAAGTCTCCATCTGAACTCAGTGCACCTGCAGCAGGAAAGGTGATTCCCATGCAGGAAATTCAGGATCCGGTGTTCTCAGAAGGTGCACTTGGAGAATGTATCGGTGTTGATCCCGTGGACGGGAAAATCGTTGCACCGGCAGACGGAAAGATCATGCATCTGGCGGATACCCTGCATGCAGTTGGAATCCAGGCGGGATCAGTAGAAATCCTGATTCATGTGGGCATTGATACGGTGGATATGAATGGAGAAGGGTTCCAGAGTAAAGTAAAGGAAGGGCAGAGTGTACAGAGAGGCCAGGAACTTCTTCATGTTGATCTTCAGAAGATTAAAGAGGCTGGACATCCTGCCACTGTCATTATGATCGTGACCAATACAGAAGACTTTCAGATAATTGAACCGGCTGCACACGGGAACATCAAGGCCGGGGAGCCCCTGATGAAGGTAAAGATGGGATAAAAAGCAGGAGATGTGGAGTGAGGAAATAAAGTATTTAAAGATGGATTCAAATGTACGTGTAATTGGAGTAAAAAAGAATGTGTATTTGCAAAAAACTTAAACAAATATATTTATAAAAACAAAGAATATGTCTAGAACGAATGACTAATGAGCCCCCTAAAATAAATATTTTTGTGGACTTTAAGATTTTAGAAATTTATTTTGATAACAATCTAATAATAGTATTTTTCGAGCATTCATTTTTCTATGAATTAGTGGTTTGCAGGTAATGTAAATCAAATAATAAAGGCTTAACTGAACGCATAAACTCAGTTAAGCCTTTACGCTGCTATGCTCTAATTAATTTTGAAAAATTAACTATACCTTATCGAACTTTGATGGATGATTGATGTAAATTCCCAGAATATTGCCAGCTATGTTTGTACAAGTTTGAAATTTTAAATTCAATATTTTATGGCTTCAATTAAGTACTTTGATAAGTACTTTGAAAGATAGAGTCAATTTGGGATATAATTACATATTTATTTGTTTTCAAGAGCTTTGATGTAGTGCATAAATTCCTTTTTGAAGTAAAATGCACGATTTTTATCTGAAACAATGCGACCATATTTTTTAGAATAAATTGGTGTATACGGTTTAGAATCTTTGGTGCGAATTTGAATGAACTTTCCATTTACGGTATGTAGCATTGCTGTACTGGAACTTGAAAGCTGTCTGTTCATTTCGTTGCAAATATGATAATAATCTTCTTCCAGCTGTTCGGCCAACTCTGCATATTTAGAGTTGGATAAATCTACTTCAATAGGAGGCAAGTACATCCATTTATCGGGTGAACCATCTTTACTGATAGGAACGTAGAGAAGATGATTCAGTTTTTTATAGAGTTTAGAGGTTCTGAAAGGATTTACATCTAATAAATCGTCTATTATAGAGGCTGTTTGTGTAATGAACATTGTTTCAAGGGGCTTTCCGGTATGGTCACATTTATTTGTTTTTAATTCTCCATCGACAAAATCTAATGTTCTATTAGAGAGAAGTAAGCCGATGGTTAATTCAAGGATTTGGCCGGTTCTGCCTTTATTCTTGATGATATTATTATAATCTTCAGGACTTAAATAATTTTTGAAAGGGACGTTAATTAATTCATTGATTTTATTCTTTGCTTCATTTATTGTCATTAAGAAAGTCCTCCTTGAAAAAGTTTGTAATTTCAATATTTAAGGCATTGGCAATTTCATTTAATACAGAGATTGAAAGGCTTTTATTACATCCATCAGCTTCAATTTTTGATAGATAACTGATGCTGATTCCTGATAGTTCTGCTAATTGTATTTGCGTAAGCTTAGAATTTTCACGATAATATTTTATATTCTTACCGATAACTCGGTATAAGTCAGAATCGTTGGCAAAGTACATGCGGATACTCCTTTCACTATATGTGAATATTATTGCATGGTATTAAAAGAAGATAAATTCACTTATAGTGAAAGAATAAAAAGATAGATTTTTGAAAGAAAATGAGTTATGATAGAAATATCAAATCAAAGGAGGAATGCAATATAGATTTACAACCAAATAATTTTCAGTTGGAACAAACCACTATCTGGTCATTTCCAGAAAGAGGAAGTTGGGCGACACATTCAGGGAAATATAGGGGGAATTGGACTCCGTATGTACCCAGAAATCTAATTTTAAGATATTCTAAACCAGGAGACTGGATCTTAGACCAATTCACAGGGAGTGGCACAACACTTGTTGAAGCGAAGCTGCTCAATCGAAATGCGGTAGGTGTAGACATCAATCCGCAATCCGTTTCTAATTCAGAAAAAAACATTCAATTTGAAAGCAACTTAGTAACTAAAATCCTTGTACGAGAAGGTAATGCAACAAATCTTAATTTTATAAAAGATGAGAAAATAGACCTTATTTGTACGCATCCGCCATATGCTGATATTATTCGATATAGCAAAAGTATAGAAGGCGATATTTCCCATTTAAAAACGGAAGAATTTTTAGAGGCAATGAACAAAGTTGCTGAAGAATCTTTTAGAGTATTAAAAGAAGGGAAAATTTGTGCAGTAATGATGGGAGACATAAGAAAAAATGGAAAGGTTGTTCCGTTAGGCTTTCGCACAATGGAAGTTTTTTTAAATACAGGCTTTCAATCTAAAGAAATTATCATAAAAAAGCAATATAACTGCAAATCAACAGCATATTGGAAGAGTAAAAAAAATAAATTTTTATTGTTGGCACATGAGTATATTTTCGTATTTCAAAAGTAAAGGACATTCACATTGAGAGAAGGTTCCAGTTGTCAATTGGTTTGTTTCAAACTATAATATAGAAGTGCTATGTTTGCATAATAAGCTTATTGATATAGAAATGAGGAATAGATAATGAAAAATTCCAGTGTAACTCCATTTGTGAAATGGGCAGGTGGCAAACGCCAGTTGTTAACACAAATTAGAGAAAGAATGCCCGAAACGTACAACAACTATTTTGAACCTTTTGTTGGCGGCGGTGCGGTAGTGTTTGAATTATTGCCAGAGAAAGCTGTAATCAATGACATTAACAAAGCATTAATAAATGCATATAAACAAATTTGCGATGATCCAGAAAGTTTTATTAGTACAGTGACGCACCTGGACTCAGAAATGTGGGAAGATGGGAAAAAATATTATTATGCTCTAAGAGAGCGCTATAATGACAAATTAATGAAAGATGAATTTGATATAGAATTGGCAGCATTATTTGTATTTATAAATAAACATTGTTTTAATGGTTTATATAGGGTTAATGGAAAAGGTTTATTCAATGTTCCATACAATAATAGTAGGAAGCAGTCTATTGATGTTGACTCTATTCGAGCAGCATCAGAATATTTGAAGCATGTAACGATTTTGGAAGGTGACTTCCAGACTGCATGTGAAAATGCTAAAGCAGGTGACTTTATATTCATTGATAGTCCGTATGCTCCGTTAAATCCAACTTCATTTGAAGCTTATACAAAAGAAGGATTTGATATAGAGAGTCATAAAAGACTTGCGGATTTATATGATGAATTAACGGCAAGAGGGTGCTACTGTATGCTAACAAACCATAATACAGAGCTTATTAATGAGTTATATGGTAATAAAGGATATCGAATTGATGTGGTAAGTGTAAAACGCCTAATAAATTCTGATGCTTCTAAGCGAGTGGGGGAAGAGGTTATTATTTGCAACTATTAAGGATGGTGTGATGTAATGAAAGAGTTGGCGGCAAAAACAGTATCTTATTATTATGAATCTGACAATGCCTGCATCATATTAGGGGACTCATTTAAAATTTTACGGAAGCTCAAAGCAGAGAGCATAGATATGATTTTTGCAGATCCGCCGTATTTTTTGAGTAATGATGGTATAACATGTCAAGGGGGGAGGATGGTATCTGTCAATAAAGCTTCATGGGATAAAATTGAATTTAGCAAACAAACTTCTTTTGCAGAAAAACATGCATTTAACAGAAAATGGATTAGAATGTGTAAGAGAGTACTTAAACGGGATGGAAGTATGTGGATTTCTGGTACTCTACATAATATTTATTCGATTGGGATGGCATTAGAGCAGGAAGGGTTTAAAATTATTAATAACATTACATGGCAAAAGACAAATCCACCGCCAAATTTAGCGTGTCGATGCTTTACTCATTCAACAGAGACCATTTTATGGGCACAAAAGAATGATAAGAAAGCTCGGCACTTTTTTAATTATCAGATTATGAAAGATATGAATGGCGGTAAGCAGATGAAAGATGTCTGGACAGGAAGTTTAACGAAACCATCTGAAAAAAAGGAAGGAAAGCATCCAACTCAGAAGCCGGAATATTTGTTGGAAAGGATTGTTTTGGCTTCGACAGAGGAGGGACAAGTTATATTAGACCCATTTTGTGGCTCCGGTACAACAGGAGTTGCTGCATTGCGTTATGGAAGAAAATTTATAGGTATTGACAATTGCGAAGAATATTTACAGATTACGCAACGGAGATTGGAGAAAATACATAATGAAAGAAAGAGATTTTGATATATGGTTAAGCAAATTCAGAGCAAGTATCGCTACATATGATTACTATATTGACTTTGAAAAAGTTTATAGAAATGTTGACGAAATTAAAATTGAACTGAACATACTTAATTCGCTGATTGGAAGCAAGAATATTAAAGAGGATTTTATCAAAGTATTAAAAAAATATCCAGAAACATTAAAAGTGATTCCAATATTATTGGCGAAGAGAGAAAATGAGATTTATTGCCAAGATGAAAACGGGGGTTATCTATACCGGTTTAAAGTTGAAAAATATCCACCGAATAGTCATTTGTTCTATGAGAGATGTTGCTATTTTATGGAACAAACAGGGCTGTTTGACTTATTGCAGAACCATCTTATTAACAATTTAGTTGACTATGTAACTGGCGTTGAAACTGGTCTTGACTCAAATGGACGAAAAAATCGAGGAGGACATTTGATGGAAGACTTGGTTGAAAAATATATACAGAAAGCTGGTTTTATGAAAGATGTTAATTATTTCAAGGAAATGTACCTGGTAGACATTGAAAAGAGATGGAACAAGGATTTATCGGCGCTATCCAATCAAGGAAAGGCAGCAAAACGTTTTGACTTTGTGGTTAAGACAGCAAGCACTATATATGCTATTGAAACAAATTTCTACACGGGTGGTGGTTCAAAATTAAATGAAACTGCTCGCAGTTATAAAATGTTATCGAAAGAGGCTGAAACGGTAGAAGGGTTTGAATTTGTTTGGTTTACAGATGGAATTGGCTGGAAAAGTGCAAGAGGAAACTTAAGGGAGACCTTTGAAGTAATGGAACACATTTATAGCATTGATGATATGGAAAATAAAGTGATGCAAGAAATATTTAAGTAATAGATGGTTACAGAAGCTGGTGAAAAGCCGTATGATGTAGCCTTATAGTATACAGATGAGGGTAGAAATATGAGATTAGGTTGACGCCAAAATATATCAATACATATTAAGCACAATAGAGGAATATTTATATGGGAAATATTTCAGGAAAACAGGTTAAGGAGAGTATAAGTCTACATTCAACTAATCATATGAGAGCTCATAAAGGTAAAAGGAGACAGAGAATGAAGGACGAAAAACTACAAGGAAATGAGAAGATAGAGGCGGCTATTGAAGGCCTTAAGAAGGAACCCACCCAGGAGATGCTTGCCCATACTCTGACGGTGATCCGCCGCCGGATGAAAGAGGAGGGTGAACTGATTGTTGCTGTAGAGCCTGGGACGGGAGATTCCCAGCTAAGGATTCATGGGATTCAGCTGGAGAATGGAAGCATCTGGTGGATGGCATTTACCAGTTTTGAAGAGGAGATGAAAGGGGCAGATAAGGTTATGTCTGCTTTTATGGGAAATATGAGGCAGCTTTTTGAAACAGTCTTAAAAACAGAAGGGGTGAAAGGGATCATCGTGAATCCCTGGAACCGGACCATTATGCTGGATAAAAATCTGATCCGCATTATTTTAGGTATGACGGCATAAAATGCAGCCTAAACTTTAACTGTATAAAAAATTTTCATGGAATTCTATCCGCAGATTGCTTAAAGAAAAAGAGAATGATTAGCGACATTTTTCGGCTTTCTTATTATATAATTCTGGGAAAATAAGCAAAGGAGGAAAATAATGAGCAAAGCTGAGAAAATAGGCGAAATCATCAAGAAAATGAGAAAGCTCAGGGGAATGTCTGTGAAAGAGCTGGCGGGTATATTAAAGTGCTCTAAAGAGATAATCCGGCTTTGGGAACATGGCAAAAGGAAACCTAATAAGCAGCATACTTTAGAGTTATATAGACTATTAGGTGCTACGCCGGGAGAAGGCACTATAAACAAAGAAATGGGTAGAATCTGCAGTGCAGGATTGCCGGTCTGGTTTGATAAATATAGTATTCATATTGGAGACTCTATAGTTAATAAAGTTCAGGAGGGACTTGAGGAAGCTGAGAGTATCATATTTTGGATCACAAACAACTTTTTGGAATCTAAATGGTGTAAATATGAAATGAGTGCGTTTATTAAAAAACTTATAGAAGAAGACGCACTTATTATCAGCATTTTGGATAAGGATATCAGTATTTCACAATTGCCTTTATTCCTACAGGATATTAAGGTACTTTATAACAATGGACAGGGATATGAAGTTTTATCCAGAGAAATTATTACCACCATTAAAGATAAAGATGAGTTATGATAGTGCAGATTATAATAATCAGCGAAACCATATTCGAATTATGAAAGACAAGATTTCATTATGAGAAGTGGAGACAATAGATACTTATGTGGATAGAGAGGCATGCTGACAGCGGAAATTGTGGAAAAGTGATGTGGCAGCAAAAATTGATTTAGATTAAAGGAGCATAGAGATAATGGGAAAAAAGATTGCAGTGATATTTCCAGGAGTAGGCTATCATGTGGATAAGCCCCTTTTATACTACAGCAGGAAACTGGCGGGACAGTATGGATATGAAATTGTCTGTGCAGATTATGGGGTACTGCCCTCTGGCATTAAGGGCGATGGGAAGAAGATGTATGCTGCCTATGAGCAGGCTCTTGCTTATGTAACGGAAGGATTGTCGGATATAGATTTTCATGCTTATGACCATGTTTTATTTATTTCAAAAAGTATTGGAACAGCAGTGGCAGCTTCTTATGATGTCAAATATGGGATAGGCGCAGGGCATATTTATTATACTCCGGTAGAAGCTTCTTTCCAGGCAATCGGCACAGAGGGAATTGTTTTTCACGGGACAGGAGACGACTGGGCTAAGACAGAAGTTATTTCCGCAGAATGTGAGAAAAGAGGACTGCCTTTGCATCTGACAGAGCATGCCAATCATTCCATGGAGACGGGGGATGCACTGCAGGATCTGGAGATTTTAAAAACCATCATGGAAAAGACAGAACAGTATATCAAGGAATTTTCCGGAAGATGATTTTATACAGAACGGAGAAAAGCAGGATAAAATTGTTGCTAAAAAGTAATTGACGCTTGTAAGGAGGAATAAGGGATAATGTGTAATAAAAAGGAATGTGGACAGGCAAAGGAGAAGTTGTATGAACGTTTTGAGTTCCGGTATATTCGTCCGGAGGAGGCAGATCAGGCTGCCAGGATCGAGCAGGTCTGTTTTCCGCCAAATGAAGCATGTACGGAGAAAATGATGAAAGACCGGGCGGCGGCAGTTCCGGAGCTGTTTTTGGTAGCAGTTGACCGGCAGAATGGACAGCTTGGGGGATTTTTATGCGGGCTGGCCACAGATGAATCCAGGTTTCGGGATGAATTTTTCTATGACAATACTTTGTACCGGCCCCAGGGAAAAAACGTGATTCTCCTTGGACTGGACGTCCTTCCGGAATACCGGGGCCAGGGTTTGGCAAGAGAGCTGATGCATGTCTATCTTCAAAGGGAAAAAGAACGGGGAAGAAAGATGGCGGTCCTCACCTGCCTGGAGGATAAGATCCCAATGTATGAAAAAATGGGATTTACCAATCATGGCCTGTCCCAGTCCACCTGGGGAGGCGTACCGTGGTATGAAATGAGCTGTGCGCTGGATATCTGATTACTAAGAAAACAACTGCCCAAATTTTCAATGCTTACATACATTATAAAGAACAGTAAAATAACAGGATGTATAAGCATGAAAAAATATATTACAACCTCATTAGAAACCCATTTGTTTTTTGGAAGGATTATGAAGGAGCATGCTTTGTTCCTTCAGGCAGGCTTTCCGGCAGGAGAAATGGCGTATATAAATAAGGCGAACTGGTACCGCACAGAATTTGAAAAAGTACTGTGGCAGACAGTTCGCCTTGCTGATGGAACGGTAGGCAAAGATGTGCTGTGTTCCGGAGAAGTGTTTACAGAGTTTACAGTAATGGCGGAACAGCAGACTGGAAGGCTTACAAAGATTCCCATTGATTTTCGGATCACCCAGGCAGAGAAGAAACTCCAGGCAGGCTGTGGAGAATGTGGAGACGGAAGAATGGCTCTGCAGATCCGGCAGTTAAACCAGCGAGTCCTGGGTTTGCTGAGGGGCCTGATCATGTTTAAAGAGCAGATATTGCAGCAGGTTACTTCATGCAGGTTGTTCACTGCTAATTATCCGCTGTTGATAGAGCATATTATCCGGGAGGCAAAATTATACCAGCAGATTATCACAACGCTGGAGAAGAACCAGTGCATTTCTTCAGAAAATATGCTTAAGACAGAACAGTTCTGGAACCAGATCATGATAGAGCATGCCCTGTTTATACGCGGCCTCCTTGATCCCACAGAATGTGAGTTGGTGGAAACGGCAGACAAATTTGCCGGGGATTACTGCCGGCTGCTGGAGGAAGCCAGACAGCAGGACTGCAGAGCCATGAACGGACTTACAAGAAAAACATTGGAAACTACGAAGAAATATTGTGATTTTAAGGCTGCAGGCACAAAAGGGATTACGGGATGTGACATACGCTCTATTATTCTTCCTCTGCTGGCGGATCATGTGCTTCGGGAGGCAAATCATTATCTTCGGATTCTGAAACAGGAAGGGGAATAAACAATGCAGTTGTGCCAATATCCCAGTCAAAGCAGAATCCGCCGCTTTACACTGGAAGCCATACAGATTCCTATTGTATATAACCAGTACGGAGACTATGATCCCGACGGACTTTTATATGTACTGGAACAGGATTCCCAGAGGATCCAGCATGAAGCCCTCAAAAGGTTTCAGCAGACGCCGCCTCAGCCTTACGAAGAAGTGAGGCCTCTGGTACTTCGGGTAAACCTGGGAGATACAGTAAAAATATGTTTTCGCAACCCTTTAAACCGCAGACTTTCCATTCATGTCCAGGGGCTGGCATATGATGTTATGACCTCAGACGGAGCCAGCAACGGATTTAATCCGGACAGCACTACAGATAACTTTATTGAATACACCTGGTATGCAAATACGGAAGGTGTATTTCTTTTTCAGGATATGGCGGACCCCAGAAGCAGCGAAGACGCCACAAATATACATGGACTGTTTGGGGCGGTGATCGTGGAGCCTCCAGGGGCCAGATGGTTTCATCCGGAGACTGGGGAGGAAATGGAAAGCGGACTGATGGCGGACATTTACCAGCCAGGGAAGCCGGCTTTTCGGGAATATACGGTGTTCTTCCATGATGAGCTGGAGATCCTGGATAAAGACGGAAAGCTTCCCCTTGACCATCGGACTGGGCTGCCATCTTCTACAACGGCAATTAGCTATCGTTCCGAACCTATGAGAAACAGGATGCCTCTGTCACATGATCCGGCAGACTCAGGAGAGGATATTTCTATGAGCTCCTGGGTGTACGGAGACCCGGCGCCACCAATCCTCAGGGCATATGTGGGAGACCCGGCAAAAATCCGTCTGGTTCACGGAGGGATTAAGGAAACCCATGTGTTCCACCTTCACAATCATCAGTGGCGGCTGGAAGGGGGAAATCCTGTTTCTACGATTATTGACTCTATTACCATAAGTCCTCAGGAATGCTATACACTGGATATTTTGTATGGAGCGGGGAGCAGAAACCGGGTAATCGGAGATGTGATTTTTCACTGCCATCTGTATCCCCATTTTCATGAAGGAATGTGGACCCTATGGAGGATTTATGACCGCCTTGAGGATGGAAAAGGGAAGCTGCCGGACGGAAGTCCCATACCGGCTCTTCTGCCCTTAAAAGACCGGGAACAGCCTCCTAAAAAAGATAAGCTTCATCCGGGATATCCTAACTTTATTTTGGGAGAATCGGGAAAACCGCCCCGTCAGCCTCCATGTGGAGTACTGGATGTAAAAGGCAATCCGGTGGTATGTCCCACTCCTCTGGAAGAAGCAAATTTTGTGGAAAATCCGGCTCCCGGGGCCCTGTATACAGATACCTGCCCCTGTCATACAGCAGGAAAATGTTCAAAATGCGATAATGACAAAAAGTATACTGAGTTGGAAGAAACATGGGATGACAGCCGGAAGCTTTCTGAAACTGACGAAAAAAGCAAAGATGTCAGAGAGCCTTCAGAAGATGAAAAAGAGAATAAGGAGAGCAGAAAGGCCGTAGATGCTGAAGAAGAGAAGAAAGACAGCAGAGAGCCGGCCTGGACTGAAGATGGGCATGGAAATTGCAGAAAATGCCGGGGAATAGAGAAAACCTATGAAAAGGTGAAAGTTTTCGAGATAGCTCTGGTACAGGCGAAACTTACCTACAACAAATATGGATGGCATGATCCGGAAGGACGGTTCTTTGTTTTAAAGGAGGAGCTGGAGCGATGGGGCGGTCTGGAATCTTATATCCGTTTGGTGGAGGAAGAAAAGATCAGAGTAGAGCCCCTGGTAATACGTGCCAATGCAGGAGACTGTATTGAGCTGCGTACCACGAATCTGCTACCGGAATATCTGGAAGCAAATGCCTTCCAGCTCAGGACCAGAACAGATATTGTGGGACATCATGTACATCTGGTTAAGTTTGACACTATTACCTCCGATGGAGCAGCCAACGGATGGAACAATATTGCAGGAGCCAGGAAATACGAAACTCTGGTAGAACGTTTTTTTGCAGACGAAGAACTGCGGACCGTATTTTTTCATGACCATTTATTTGCAAATGCCCATCAATTTCACGGGGTGTTTGGAGCACTGGTCATCGAGGAGGCAGGGGCGACTTTCCATGATATACGCAGCGGAGAAGAACTTCGTTTTGGAACAAAGGCAGTGATCCGAAGGAGAGACGGAACCTCCTTCCGGGAATTTGCACTTTTTGTCCATGATTTTGCAAATCTGTTTGACAAGGACGGGAAGCCCCTGAATCCTCCGGCTGTTCCAGGGGGCCATGACGATCCCGGAGTCATGGGAATCAACTACCGCTCAGAGCCCATGAGGGAAAGATTGAAGAAGCATGAGGATCCTGCCTATATTTTCAGTTCCTATGTCCATGGAGATCCGGCCACCCCTGTTCTGGAAACCTATCCGGGGGATGAACTGATGATCCGGCTCATAGATGGAGCCCATGAGGAACAGCATGTATTTAATATTACCGGAATATCCTGGAGAAAAGAACTGGCAGATGAACGGTCCCCATTGGCTGCTTCCCAGACCGTCGGAGTCTCAGAGGCATTCAACCTTAACATCAAAGACCCCTATCAGCCGGGAGATTATCTGTACTATTTTGGCGGCATAGATGATGCATGGCTGGGGCTTTGGGGAATTATCCGGGCTTATGACAGATATCAGGAATGTCTGAAGCCTCTCTGCAAGGGAAAAGACAGGATCATGCCCCTGCCGCCCTGCCCTGGCAAGGACGACGTGGTAAGACATTATGAAGTGGCTGCTGTTCAGACAAAGCTGGTCTATAACAGCTATGGAGACCATGATCCAGATGGACTGATTTTTGTTCCCCTGGAAGATGTGGACCTTGTATTAGCCGGGAAGTATACTCCAAAACCGCTGATACTGCGGGCAAATGTTGGAGAGTGGCTGGAGGTTATTCTTCACAATTGCTGGGATCCCGGCCATCCGGTTCCTTATTTTGATTATCCCACTGTACCTCTTGAGATGAAGCATAAGCCCTCAAACAGAGTTTCCCTGAACCCACAGTTTCTGCAGTACGATCCGGTCAGCGATTCTGGGATAAACGTGGGATATAATCCAAAAGAACAGACGGTGGGAATCGGCGAGAGCAAGCGTTATCTCTGGAAGGCGGACCGTGAATATGGAACCTGTATCCTGCAGTCTTTTGGAGATATGCGGAATCACAGGTATCATGGATTATTCGGAACAGTCATCGTAGAACCTGCAGAAGCCCAGTGGTATGAGAATTTTACCAAAAAGAAGAATCCTTTTGCAGAGCAGGCGGTGATAACAGCGCCGGGAACCCAAACTTTCCGGGAATATGTACTGTTTATCCAGAATGGAATCCGGCTTTTGGACGCCCAGGGAAATCTGGTCCAGACAGCAGCAGGACATAATGGGGATCCGGTGGAACCGGAAGACACAAGGGAAAAAGGATACAATTACCGGTCAGAGAGGTTTGCCAACAGGCTTTCCCGTGATCCCCGGGTGTGGAAAGTGTTCAGCAGTAAAATTCACGGGGATCCGGCTACACCGGTATATAAGGCGTATTCCGGAGACCGGGTGATCTTCCGGACCATGATGCCGGCAGATAAGCCAAGAAATGTATCCCTGACTATTCATGGGCATTTGTGGAGGGAACAGCCGAAAGACGATCTGTCCAGAGAAATCCCCCTTCAGGGAGGAATCAGTATCGGGAACCGTTTTGACATGGAACTGAAAGACGGGGCCGCCTGCCCCGGTGATTATCTGTATCGTTCAGGAAGTTTCGGATGGGACGTTGAATCGGGAATGTGGGGGATCTTTCGAGTGATGAAACATTCCCTTCGGTGCAGATGTAAGGAAATGTGCGGAAGGATATTCAGAGGCAGAAAATATATCTTCGGCGATTTTACTAATTGCAGAATGGGTTCGCATATGGTATGGTAAAGATACACTTCAAGAGCCGATTGGCCAAGATTCCCCCTAAAATTTAAATTGAATATTTCACTAGATAGAAAAATTTCAGCCCCAAAGGACTGGTTTCTTTTGGCATTTCATTCAGTTAGATTTTTAGCAATTCTCTATTTTTTCTAAAAGAATCCCTTTTTTTAAAATATCAGAACATGGAATAGACTTTGCAGATAGATGAAAGTTTTATGCTTCGTACAAATTAATAAATGAGAGTGTGGATAAGGATGAATTTTTTAACTATAGTACACACAGATGTGGGAATAAGAAGAAAAACGAATCAGGATTCTATATTGCTGGAGACAGCAGACACAGATTACGGACAGGTGCTGTTAGGGGTTATCTGTGATGGTATGGGAGGTCTGGCAAAAGGCGAGGTTGCCAGCGCTATTTTAATTAAAGCTTTTTCCAATTGGTTTCACAGGGAGTTTCCCCGGCTTTTGTACAGAGGAGTTGGAGCGAAGGACGTGAAAAAGAGCTGGATGGACTTGCTCTTAGAGCAGAATCAGAAAATCAGTGATTATGGGGCAGGGGACAATTTTACTCTTGGGACTACAGCGGCGGCGCTGCTGCTGGCAGGAAATATTTATTATGTGGTCAATGTGGGAGATTCCAGGGTTTATTATCTGGGAGAAGAAGGGATAGAACAGATAACTGTTGACCAGACTTTTGTACAAAGAGAAATAGATGGGGGAAGAATGACTGCTGATGAGGCGAAGATGCATCCTAAGAGAAATATGCTGCTCCAGTGCGTAGGGGCCGGCAGCGCCCTTAAACCGGACTTTTATACAGCCGAATATGAGCCAGATTCTGTGTTCATGATGTGCTCAGATGGATTCTGCCATGTGATACAGCCTGGGGAGTTTTATAGCAGATTAAAGCCGGGATGTTTGACCAGGGAAGAAAAAATGAAAGAGGCAGCTATATATTTCACGGAGCTTAATAAATCCAGAGGAGAAGAGGATAATATGTCAGTTGTTTTGATCCGGGCATATTAGTGTACTGACACGCCCATAATTCAACTAATGACTTGTCTGAATTTGAAAATGATCGTGTCAGTACGCTAGGGGGAGGCTATATGCTGGAAATTGGTTCTTTAGTAGATGGAAAATATAAAATTTTGAATAAAATCGGCCAGGGAGGTATGAGCATTGTTTATCTGGCTATGAATGAAAGAGCAAATAAACAGTGGGCCATTAAGGAAGTGCGCAAGGATGGCGTACAGAATTTTCAAGCGGTAAAGCAGGGCGTCATCGCTGAGACTGAAATGCTGAAAAAATTGAACCACCCGAATCTGCCCAGTATTGTTGATGTGATTGACGGGGATGGAACCTTACTCATTGTTATGGATTACATAGAGGGACGGCATCTGGAAAGTGTAGTGACAGAATACGGGGCCCAAAGTCAGGAAGATGTACTTCAGTGGGCAAAGCAGTTATGCGATGTGCTGGCCTATCTCCACTCCAGAAAACCGCCGATCATCTACAGAGATATGAAACCTTCCAATATCATGCTGAAACCAGATGGCAAAGTGGTGCTGATTGACTTTGGTATAGCTAGAGAATTTAAAGAAAACAGCGGGGCAGATACAACCTGCCTGGGAACCCAGGGATATGCGGCACCGGAGCAGTATGGAGGACGCGGCCAGACAGATGCCAGGACAGATATTTATTGCCTGGGAGCAACTCTATATCATCTTCTTACCGGACACAATCCCAATGAGCCGCCTTATGCATTGTATCCAATCCGATATTGGAATCCGCGTCTTTCTTCAGGTTTGGAAAAAATCATTCTGAAATGCACCCAGAAAAACCCTTATGACCGCTATCAGAATTGTGGTGAACTTATGCATGCGCTGGAACATTATAAAGAACTGGATACCGCTTATAGAAGGAAGCAGACGCTGAAATGGAGAATATTTCTGTGTACGGTTGTTCTGACTGCCCTATTCGGAATGGCAGCTACAGGCTTTAGAGTAGCAGAAAATACCGTAATGGCAAGAACATATGGTGCTTATCTAGAAGAAGCAGATAATCTGGCCTCCACAGATCCAGGGCGGTGTGTCCAGTATTATAAAAATGCTATTGCCTTGGACCCTTCTGAGGGAACGGCATATGAGGGCTTGCTGGAATTTTTTTTGTGGAAAAATAATGAGAGCCGTCAGGATAAACAGACGACTGCAGGAAGTGCTGGGGAAGGCCAGGAGTCTCAGAGGACAGGCAGCCCACAGGTTATTTGTGTTTTTTCTGATGCAGAAGAGCAGGAGATGAGAAGGGCACTGGGAACCCAGGAAAACAGGAATAAGAGTAATGAAGAACATTTAAAGGCAAATAGAGCTGATTATGAAAAATTTGCTTATGATCTGGGTGTCGCTTATTACTTTTCCTATAACGGAATAGGTAACAAGGGAGCTGCAAAAAAATGGCTGGAGATTGCTTCAGAGGCAAGACCTTCGGAAAAACTCAATAAGACAACGATTGACCGAGCAAAAAATCTTTATAAAATCTCGAAATACTATGACAGCTTAGGAATGCGGAATCAGGCAGGAGATTCTATGATATCTTTTTCAGATTATTGGAAAGATTTGGTGAAAATCGTAGACGATGATTCTGCCGACGGAAATAATGTGAACATGCTTCTGTCTTATAAGGAAATAACTTCCCAGATTGCACGAAATGCAGCTAATTTTAAAAGAGCAGGGATTACACGCTGGCAAATGGAAGATAAGCTGAGTAATGCAGCAGACGCTGTGGATAGGATAAAAATCATTACCGGTTCGGCAAATGCTGAGTATGAGCAGGAACTGAAGGAAAACTTAGAAGAAACTCTGGATACTGCCAGAACTATTATAAATTCTACGTTCAATACAGATAATCTGACAGCAGATACTAGGAGGTGAGCTGGGTGCAGGGGATACAGGAGCAGATTGATTTACTCCATATTTTGTTCTATATGTGTCTGGGCATATGCATATTTCTTTTGATATTGGGCGTGATTTTTTTCTTCAAGTTTAACATATGGAATATATTTAATGACCGGACTGGACGTTCTGTGAGAAAAACT
This sequence comes from Blautia sp. An46, assembly GCF_002161645.1. Lineage (NCBI taxonomy): Bacteria > Bacillati > Bacillota > Clostridia > Lachnospirales > Lachnospiraceae > Blautia > Blautia sp. An46. The sequence goes on from NZ_NFIF01000011.1 coordinate 29,974, forward strand.
GTACAAAGTCTAGAAGAGAAAAATGCGTGCATCGATTCTCTAAAGAGACCGACTCCCTCTGCTGTGGACTCCGAGGGCTTTGGAAAAATGGAAACCCAGGCCTTAAGCCCAGAGGATTTTACCTCTGTTTTGGAACAGGCACAAAAGGAGGCAGATCAGAGTTATGGTCTTTTTCATATTGAAACATGTACAATGCTTATACATACAACTGAGGTGAACTGACAGGTGAAAAAGGAGTTAAAAAGAATGAAAGGAAAGTGGAAAATAAAAAAATATATAATTGTTTTTATACTGATTTTCACTATAGTTCTGAAAATGCCCCTGGAGTCTGTAGGGACAGAGGTGCTGGCTGCGGAAAGAGAGACGATACAGGAAGAAATTGTTGCTGATCCTGTTTATACAATTTCGGGAAGTATTACAGCAAATAGTGTAAAAGTAGAGGGAGCCTTTATTTCAGTAGAGGGACATGACGGCACCGCAGAAACAAACGAGCAGGGAGAGTATAGTATTTCCGGCTTATGCCCAGGAGAGTACACATTAATCGTATCAAAAGAAGGATTTGAGCAGAGAAAAATATCCATAACGGTTATGGAGGGAGAGAAGGAGGAGATACAACCAATAGAGCCTATTGAGCTGGGGTTAAAGAAGTTTGTAATTTCTGCCAATACACAGGAGATTTTTGTAAATGAATCTCTGCAGTTTTTTTATATTTCAGAACTTCCTGAAAGTGAGATAAAAGCCATTGAATGGAAAACAGCTGATTCGGAAATTTTAGATATTGATGAGAAGGGAAAAGCCATTGGGAAAAAGACAGGAAACACAAGTGTTGCAGCGACATTCTATACGAAATATGGATTGTGGATATCAGAACAGGTTTCTGTTACTGTTAACCTGCGGCCTGTAAAATTAAGTCTGGCCGTTGAGCCCCCTGATCCTGGAGCTGACCAGAGAGTCAGGGAAATTGTGTTGAGGGCAGCGATAACGGATAATGAAGGAAGACCTTTAGACGAGGGAGAGGTTCTTTTTACAGTAATAAGAGCGGCAGACGGCAATCTGGGTGAACCAGAAAGTATACAAACTTATACTGCGGAAGTAAAGGCTGGAGAGGCGGCATACACGCTAAGAAAAAATAAAATAGACTTCTATGGGACATATACATTTACTGCAAGATATACAGGTGTAGAGAATAAATATTCAGAAAGTGATGAGACTGCCCAGAGTTATAATTACACTACAGATCCCATAAAGTTTTTTGATGAGAAAGGAGAAGAAATATCCAGTACTGAGGAAAATCCTCTTCAGGTTACTTACGGAAATACTGAAAGTGTGTATTTGAAAAATGAGGACAATATCGAATATAGTGCCCAGCTAAGAAACGATTCGGATGGAGCAGTGAAAATTGCAAAGCAGGAAGCATCAGATAAAGAGGGATACACGGAATTTGTGATTAATACACAGAAGACTTGTAAGTCTGCCATTACAGTAACCTTTATTAAAACAGATATAAGTACAAATGAAACATTGTATACAAATTTTTACGTTCAAGTAAATCCGAGAGAAATCGAAATTGATGAAGGCAATGCGCTCATGAAATACAGTAAGATTTACGATAAAGATTTGACAGTTACACATAATGGGGATACAAAAGACGAAGTAACCTTTATAAAGATGCCAATTTTGCAGTCAGAAGAAGGAGGTATTGTGTACCAGGATGATATTCATGTGGATTTAGAGACAGTCCCTCAAAACTTCCATGGAAGAATTTCAGCTGACTTGGAAAATGTAACTGGAACAGAGGGAATAAGGGGAGAGATAAAATTTAACGAGGCCCAATTAACTTTAAGGGGGACCAAGGCAGAGAATTATGTGCTGACTAATAAAGAAATCACAGTTTCCGCGATAATAGTTATTCATCAAAGACCTGTAGACATAAGAATCCGTGATGCTGAACGAGAATTTGGTCATGGAATTGATAATAGTATAGACAATGAACCCTTCTATCAGTTTTATGATGAATCTCACAATCCTTCAGATACCTGGATGGAGATAGAAAAAGCAGATAAAACAATTGCCGAGGGATTGCTGGAGGCTGATAAATTTGATATACCTGCCTGTACCACCATAATGAAGGAACAGCTTCCAGAGGGAAATCTGACAAAGCCTGGAAAATTTGAATCAGCTTTAACAATAGATATTGACCAGTTAATTTCAAGATATGAGTTTTTACAGAATTATGAGATTACAGTTCGCCCCGGAAATCTGGAGATTATGCCGGAAAAGATTTCTGATGGGGAAGACTATCTTAATCTGGATCCTTCGGACTATCCGGAAAATACAACTATGTATATTTCTGAAGGGGATAAGGGAAAATCAGTATGGGTAAAGGCGGATAATGGCAGACTAAACCTGTATGCGAATCCTGGAAAGCTGTATAACGATGTAATACTGCTGAAAGTACAGGGAAAAGCTATAAATGGAACAGCCGGCGTAAGCCTTACAGCGGAGGGTTATACATTTAATAAGGAACAGGCAACAGGTGGACAGGATATTGAACTTACGTTAAAAATGAGGAGAAATCCAGTCGAAGGAGAGGACAGCGGGAATATAGCAGATTCTGAAGAATTTTCTTATGACATCAGGCTGGATGGAAATATTCCAGAAGTTGCCATTGATAATATCAGAGGAGAAGCAACGGTTATTGATAAGCTTTGGTCGGCGATTACTTTCGGAAATTTTGGTAAAGAAACCTATTATGCCAGGATATCGGTAACCGATGCACTGTCGGGCTTAAAGTTATGGCAATATGCAGTTTTGCCTTTAGATAGGGACATTGAAAATGGGAAAGATCTTGAAGCATACATAGAGACTTTGATAGATAAAAGTAAAAAAGAAGGGGATTTTTCCTGGAGCGATCCAATAAGGGAGGAAGTATACGAGATTCCGGTTGTCAGAGAAAATCCTGGACAGGAGGATTTTGTTGCAAATAATTATGTAATCCTTGTAAAACCCTTTGACCATGTAGAGAATGGTGCGGTGTATACTTCCATGGGAATTATTCTGGATATTAATGAGCCATTTGTTGAGATTAATCTGGCAGAGGGGCAGGAACAAAAAGACATATATAATGGCAGTGTGGATTTAACAGTAACGGTCAGAGACACAAAGCGGCTAGAAGGCGGTGCAGTTTCAGGCATCCAAAAAGTTACTTATAAGGCGGCCATAGGGGAAGATAATTTAGAGAAAACAGAGGATATCCTTTTATTTGAACGGGATAAAGATAAAACATATTCTCTTGAAGAATTAGAAAAAGAATTGCAAAGATTATTTCTGACAGTAGATAAAGAAAGATTTAATTCTAACGATGTCTGGGTTAAAGCCACAGCCTGGGATAATTCCGGAAATGGATACTCGACGGTGAAAAGGCTGAAAATTGACACTGTAAAGCCAGAGGTGCAGGTGAAATATGAGACAGAAGCCTCTGAAGACTATGCCCCGTATTATAACAATGAACGAACAGCAGTTATTACCGTAAAGGAAAGAAATGTAAACCTGGATAATGCCGATGAGCTGTATTTCGACTTGAAAAGAGAGCAGGATTCAAAACCAGTCCGCTACCATATATCTGCTCTAGAGGCCTTAGATGGTATTACAGCAGAGGTTGTAAAAGACACACAGAAGGACAGAGAACCATGGGAATTTACAGATGAGAGAATACTTGAAATCAGAGTATGTTTTGAAAATGACGATAAATATGATTTTGATGTAAATTGTACTGACGGAGCCGGATGGAAGAGTGAAGAAAACAACCAGAGCTATTTTGTGATTGATAAAGCAGCTCCAGTCATGAGTGTTTCTTATAAAAATCTGAGGCAGCCTCAAAATGGGATTTTTAATGAAGATGTTATTCTTCAGATTGATGTGGAAGATTCTTATACAGATCATACATACTCTGGTCTGAAGCGCATATGGTATACCATTTCTGCATCGGAAAATGTAAATGTCAGTGATAAAATTGAACTTTTGAACAACAGCGGCAGTAAGGAACGGGGCAGACGGACATTCAGTCAGATAATTACAGTGCCGGCAGATGTATATAACAGCAACGATGTAAAGGTACAGGCTTTTGCCGTGGACTCTGCCGGGAATCGGGGCGAGAGTGAGATCACAGAGCTGAAAATCGATGTGACCAATCCGGCTGTCTCTGTCTCCTGGGATTTAGATGAGCCGATGAATGGAAGATATTATAAGGATACCAGAACCGCAACTGTTACTGTTACAGACAGAAATTTTGATCCAGACAATGTAAGATTCAACATCATAAATACGGATGGGACAGAGGCCAGTATCAGTGAATGGAGCGGCAGCCCGGATATTGGATTATCTGACAGCTCTGTAAGTACCTGCCAGGTAGTCTTTTCTGCAGATGGTGACTATACTTTCACCCTGAGCTGTGAGGATCTTGCAGGAAATCGTACAGAATATAGTGAGACGGAGGCATTTACCATCGATAAAACAGTACCGGAAATTTCTGTTTCCTATGACAACAACAGTGCAAAAAATGGGAATTTTTATAATAAAGAGCGTACCGCCACTATAACAATACGGGAACATAACTTTAACGAAGTCGACGTAAGAGCAGCTATTACGGCCAGCTTGAAAGGAAAAGAAATTTTTACACCGTCTATCAGCGAATTTTCTGGGAAGGACGATGTGCATAAGGCTACGGTAACTTACGGAACAGACGGTGATTATACCTTTGATGTGGACTATACAGATATGGCAGGAAATCCAGCGGCAGAATATATTCCTGACCAGTTCACTTTGGACCTTACTGAACCAGTGATTGAGATTCTGGAAGTTGAAGACAGATCTGCCAATAACGGTGTAGTATCTCCAGAAGTGAGGGTTACGGACATAAACTATGAGGACAAGAACGTAACTGTTACTATAACAGGGGCAAATACCGGCAAAGCGGATATTGAAAACGCAGTATCCGAAATTGAAAATGGACAGATCATTAAGTTTAAGGATTTTCCAAGACAGGAAAAAACAGATGACCTGTATACTCTTACAGCTAAGGCAGTGGACAGAGCAGGAAACGAGAAAACAGAAACCATTCTCTTCTCCGTAAACAGGTACGGCTCCGTATATGTAATGGATCATGAGACCAGAGACTGGCTCAGCATTGAGAAATATGCATATATCAGCCAAGAGAAGGAAGTAGGCGTGATTGAGTATAATGTAGATACTGTTAAGGAAAGCCAGATTCTGGTGAACCGGGACGGGGAGCTGAAAAATCTGAAAGCAGGAGAAGATTACGAAGTGACAGACTTCGGAACAAAAGCACAGTGGAAAGCAAGGCATTATGTCCTGAAAGCAGAGAACTTTGAAACAGAAGGAAACTATTCGGTAATCTTCAGTACAAAGGATGAGGCGGGCAATGCCATGAACAATACCAGCGTAAAGAGGAAGGGACAGAATCTTCCAATTGAATTTGCAGTAGATAAAACAGCCCCCACAATAGTTATTACCGGTGTAGAGGACGGCGGCTCATACAGAAGTGCAGAAAGGACCATGACTGTAGACGCGAAGGATAATCTGGCACTGAATGAGGTAAGGATATCTATAAATGGCGAGAGACAGACCTACAAAGCAGAGGAACTGGCGGAGAGTGATGGAGTCATTCATGCAGTGATTTCCAGTGCCAGACACTTTCAGGAAATCGAAATCACTGCTTCTGATGCAGCAGGTAATCTGCTGGGACAAGGGGGAATAAAGGATAGAGGGAGGCCAGTGATCCTAAGAGTACTGGTAACACCAAATGCCAAGAGCCGGCATTATATGAATAAGTATCTCTGCTGGGGAGCAGTTATGGGAGTGCTTTCAATCACAGGAGTCAGCATCTTTCTGGCAGTAAGGAAAAATAGAAAAGACAATTAAAACAATAGACCGGCGCTCCCGCTCTGAAAATTACCGATGCAGCAGAAGAAGAATTTCACAATTAGATATAATTTAATGCAAAAGAGCCTTGACTGTGATATGATAGGAATAAATCACAGCAAGGCGTTTGCTTACCTGCAATTATTTTAATAGGAGGGCGGCCAGAACATGATCTACGTCATAAGCGACATCCACGGAGATTACCTGCATTTTGCCCAGATGACGAAGAAGATCAGGTTTTCTTCCGCTGATATGCTTTACATTCTGGGAGACGCAGTGGATAAAGGAAAAGAAAATCTTCGTGTCCTCAGATATATTTACAATACAGAAAATATATATTTTATAAAAGGCAATCACGAATATCTTTGCGAAAGGTATTTGGCAGGCATTATTGGAAGGGATGTCTGGGATGCCTGCGGCGGGAGGAATACCAGGGAAGAAGTGGAACGTCTGAGCACAGAGGAACGTATAAAACTACGGGCTTATCTCAGCGGACTTCCTGTATACGCAAAGGTAAATGCAGGGGGAAAAGAGTATTTTCTCACCCATTCGGGATTTCATGCAGATTATGAGATATATAAGCCGGAAACAGATTTTATAGATATAGAGAGTTCTGTTCTGGCTGCAATGGCGGCAGACCAGGAGAGATATTTGTTTTCAGACGATATCCATTACATACCTGGGACGAAACGATTCGATAAAAGAATTATCGTCGGGCATTATCCCACGCTGTTCCTGCCGGATTTTAAATGCGCCCGCATATACCACGGACGGCAATATACAGATATAGACACCGGCAATGAACGGCGGAAGGAAGGAGGCAGTTTGTCCTGCCTGAGACTTGAAGATGGCCAGGAGTTCTATATATAATTCCTGGAACATTTTAATGAAAAGGTACAGGGAGACAGAATTTTAAACCTATGGAGAGCAAAAATATTAACAGAGAAGATATGCTGGAACTGACCAGGAGAATGACCCCGGCCAGAACATCCTTTACCAGGATTGCAGGCTGTTATGTAGATAAAGAGGGAGATTTTGACGGCAGTTTTAATGTGAATTTTTTGAAACTGTCACAAAAGGACAAGACGACAAATCTGGAAATTGCAAAGACGATTCCTTTTTCAAAAACAAACATACAGCTGAAAAGATATAAAATTGATGCGACTTCCCGGGAAGTCCAGGGGGTGGTCCAGCTATTGAATGCAATAAAAGACTGCGGATTAAAAAATGATGCTTTGATGGATACGCTTTACGATATTATTATGGAGAATTATGAATCCAGGGAGCCTTATGGGGTCATGATATTTCATGACCGGTATGATGTGCCTGTGAAAACATCTGATAAAGAGAGACAGTGGGAATCAGAGGAGGTTTATGAGTATCTTATCTGTGCTCTGTGTCCTCTTGAAGATGAGTATGAGCCGGAGAAGCCTTTATGGGGATTTCTGTTTCCGGCTTTCACGGACAGAAGCTGCGACTGGAATCATATAAATATTTTTCATGCCTACGGCAAAGAGGGATATCAGAGCCTGGACAGGCTGTTAGGCGTGGAAGAAAAAGATTAAACAAAAAGGAGAAGGTTTTATGAGGTATGAAATTAAAGGCGGTGTATTTCCAATTGTAGTATGCTATTTGGAAAACGGGGAACAGATGATCACAGAAAAAGGTTCTATGGTATGGCAGTCTCCTAATGTAAAAATGGAGACAACAGGAGGAGGCCTGGGAAAAATGTTTTCAAAGGCTTTTTCAGGAGAGAGTATGTTTCAGAATATCTATACTGCTCAGGGAGGCCCCGGAATGGTTACTTTTGGATCCAGCTTTCCGGGAAAAATCCTTCCTGTAGAAATCAGACCGGGCAAAGAGATCATTCTTCAGAAACGAGCATTTCTTGCAGGAGAAAGCAGCGTCAGAATGGACATACACTTTAATAAGAAAATAGGCGCTGGATTCTTCGGAGGAGAGGGATTTATCATGCAGAGAATTTCCGGAAATGGAATGGTCTTTGTAGAGATTGATGGAGAAATCATGGAATATGACCTTGCTCCGGGAGAACAGATGATCGTAGATACCGGAAATGTGGCAGGATTTGAAACAAGTGTTTCTATAGATATCCGCCAGGTAGCAGGCATTAAGAACAAGCTTTTGGGCGGAGAGGGATTTTTCAATACAGTTCTTACAGGTCCGGGAAAAATCTGGCTCCAGACTATGCCGATTTCAGGGGTGGCAGCTACACTCAGCCAGTTTATGCCGCCAAGCGGGAACAGTTGATATGGACGCATATTGGATAAAAGACAGAAAAGGAGATTAAAATGGAGACACTGAAACTGAGAGATAATTTTTACTGGACAGGGATTGTGGATGATAAATTGCGGGTATTTGATATTATTATGTACACGGAGTTTGGAACCACTTATAATTCCTATGTAATGAAGGCCGGAGATAAAACCATCTTGTTTGAGACTGCTAAGGCAAAGTTTTTTGAGGAGTATCTGGAGGAGCTGAAGCAGATTACCGATGTGGAGAAAATCGATTATCTGGTAGTGAATCATACAGAGCCGGACCATGCGGGAAGCGTGGAGAAACTTCTTGAGATAAATCCAGGATTAAAGATCATCGCTACAGGCTGTGCTGTTAATTTCCTGAAAGAAATTGTCAACGGAGAGTTTACAGCCCTTCCGGTGAAGGACGGTCAGGAGATGAAGATTGGAGATAAAACTCTGAAATTTATGGTGGTGCCAAATCTTCACTGGCCGGATACTATGTATACTTATATTGAGGAAGAACAGATTCTGGTAACCTGCGATTCCTTTGGCTCCCATTACGGGTTTAAGGATATCCTTCTGAGCAAGGTCACAGACCAGGAAGGCTATATGAGAGCTACAAAATATTATTTCGACAATATTATCGGTCCTTTCAAGCCGTATATGCAAAAGGCCCTGGAAAGAGTGCGAGAACTGGATATTTCCATGATCTGTACCGGACATGGCCCGGTCCTGGATACCAGAATTGACTTTATACTGGATACTTACCAGGAATGGTGTACTGTGGTAAATCCTAATAAGAAAAAGACGGTGATCATTCCTTATGTAAGTGCCTACGGCTATACGAAAGAACTGGCTGGAGCTATTGCCCAGGGTATTGAAGAAAGCGGAGATATAGATGTGCGCTGCTATGATATGGTAGAGGCGGATCTGGGAAAGGTTCTGGAAGAACTGGGATTTGCAGATGGATTCCTGCTGGGATCTCCCACTATTGTAGGAGAAGCTTTAAAACCTATCTGGGATCTGACAACTTCTATTTTTGCAGGAACCCACGGAGGAAAACTGGCCAGCGCATTCGGAAGTTATGGATGGAGCGGAGAGGCAGTTCCTCATCTCATAGAGAGATTGAAACAGTTAAAGATGAGAGTTCCCGATGAAGGATTCCGGGTGAAATTTAAACCAAGTCAGGATAATCTTATTGATGCCCATGACTATGGATATAATTTCGGCTGCCTGCTTCAGAATAAGGAGAATACAAAAAAATCTGCCGGACCGAAAAAGCTGGTTAAATGTCTGGTCTGCGGAGAAATCTTTGATGCTTCTCTGGAAGTATGCCCGGTATGCGGCGTAGGAAAGGAAAATTTCGTACCGGTAGATGGAGAAGAAACTTCTTTCCGGAAAGACACCAGGAATTTTTATGTGGTCCTGGGAGGAGGCGCAGCAGGATTTTATGCGGCTTCTGCTATCCGGGAGAGGGACAAAACAGGATCTATTGTCATGATTTCTAATGAGCCTTACCGCCCCTATAACCGTCCAATGCTGACGAAATCTATTATGGCAGAACTGGATGGAGAGCAGATTGCCATTGAAGAAGAAAAATGGTATGAGGAAAATAATATACATCTGCTCCTGGGAAAACAGGTGGAGGCCATTGACACAAAGAACAAAGAGGTGCTTCTGGAAGAAGGGATGAGGCTTTCTTATACAAAACTGCTCTATGCCCTTGGATCAGAATGCTTTATTCCTCCGATTAATGGGAAAGATAAGAAGGGAGTTGTGGCTATACGCCGTCTGGAAGATACGAAGAAAATTGCGTCTATGCTTCCTCAGATAAAAAATGTTGTAGTAATCGGAGGCGGTGTCCTGGGACTGGAGGCAGCCTGGGAAATGAAGAAGGCCAAATGCCATGTGACTGTACTGGAAGCAGCGCCTCTTCTTATGGGCAGACAGCTGGATAATGGAGCTGCCGATATGCTGAAGCTGATCAGTGAGGGAAAAGATATCCAGATTCATACAGGGGCTCAGATTACAGATATTCTTGGAGAAGAGCAGGTAACCGGAGTGAAACTGGCGGGCGGAGAAGTATTCCCCGCAGATCTGGTAATCGTATCTGCCGGTGTCAGGGCCAATATAGCTGTTGCAGCTCAGGCTGGGATTGAAACGGACAGGGCTGTTGTAGTCAGCGAGAGAATGGAGACGAATATTCCGGATATTTATGCCTGTGGTGACTGCGCACAGTATCAGGGGATTAATTATGCCATCTGGCCTCAGGCTATGGAGCAGGGAAAAGTGGCTGGCGCCAATGCAGCCGGGGACCAGATCGTATACGAAGGTGTATCTGCAGCTCTGAATTTCCATGGCATGGGTACAGCTCTGTTTGCAGCAGGAGATAATGGAAAGAACCCGAATCTGGTATACAAGACAGTGGAACTTAAAGATATGGGTAAGAAACAGTACCGGAAATACTACTTCCTGAATAATCGGCTGTGCGGCGTTATCCTCATCGGAGATGTAAGCACTATGGCAAAAATGACCCAGTTATTGGAAAGACACGCCACCTATCAGGAAGTGATGGAATAGCAGAAAGGGATATATCTGCCGGATTTGTGTTTTATAACGCAGGGAAACGGAAGTTATGAAGAAGGCCTGGGGCTGGTCTGAACTGTCCCAGGCCTGAAATTTGCATTTTTTTATTAAATTATGTAACGAATCTTCTCTTTTTTGGATATATGGGTAAAGGAGGTGAGAAACAAGATGATGGATATGGACTCCATATACAGAGAGCAGGCAAATGCAGTGTTCAAGTATCTTATGACACTTTGCTATGAAGAAGATACGGCCCAGGAACTGACCCAGGAAACTTTTTACCAGGCTGTGAAAAGTGCAGATAAATATAATGGCTCCTGTAAGGTGTCTACCTGGCTCTGCCAGATTGCCAAACATTTATGGTATCAGGAGCTGGACCGAAGAAAAAGAAAAGGGACCAGTCAGCTGGATGAGAATCTTGTTTCCCCCAAAGCAGCCCTGGAAGAAGAATTATGTATCAAAGAAGAGAAGATGGAATTATTCCGGAAGGTTCATGTTTTGGAGGAAACCGCCAAGGAAGTCGTACTTCTTCGGCTGACAGGAGAATTCTCCTTTCGGGAGATCGGAGATATCTTTGGGAAAAATGAAAACTGGGCCAGGGTAACGTTTTACCGGGCAAAACAGAAATTAGTGAAAGGATGAGGAAGTATGAAGATGAAATGTGAAGTTATCCGGGATTTGTTTCCAAGTTACATAGATGGACTGACCAGTGAGGAGAGTAATGAACTGATAGAGGAACATCTGGAGGAATGCCGGGAGTGCGGAGAATATCTGGCTTCCATGAAAGAGGAGATCGTAGAGGAAAACCAGCCGGTGAATAATAAAAAGGCCGTACAGCCTTTCCGGAAACTGAGGCAGAAGACCAGAAGAAAAATCCTTCTGGCAGCAGGGGGAGCCGTTCTGATCTGCGGCCTGATCTTTGGGGGAGGCCTTCTGTATTACAGTAGAACCTGGACGGCAAATTCTGAAGATGTGAAGATGACTATAGAGACCTGGGACGGGATCGCTTCCATCCGCTTTTCTCCGGAGAAGAAAAACAGCAGGCTTTACGCAGAAACTGGAGAAGACAATACCATTACCATAGTAGAAGGTAAGCTGGCTCCCTTTACAAAAGCCTATAATGCCAACGCTTACTGGAGCTGTACGTTTATTGACGAAGACACAGTTATGGGATTAGACGGCCAGAATATGGATTTCAGTGAAGACCAGGTACTGACCATTAAATACAAAGACCGGACAGAGACCATTTCTTTGGCGGATCTGGCCCGGGAGGCTTTGGAGAATCCTCCTGCACAGTCTGATGAGGTGAAGATGACCTGGGCAAAAGAGGACAATGGAACAGTGACACTTGGCTTCTTCCCGGAAATCTTAGGGGTTTCCCTGAAGGTGGAAGATGCAGGAGAAGACCAGATCCTGATCCGCCAGTATTATGACAGCCAGGGAGGGACAGAAGAGAACGGAGCATTCTATACAGTGGACTTTATAGATGAGAATACCATCCGGCTGTCAGACGGTACAGAACGGAAACTTTCTCAGGATGATGTTCTTACCATAGAATATGAAGATAAGACAGAGGAGATTTCTTTCAGTGATCTGTGGGAAGGAAGCCTGCCGGGGGATGCGCAGGAGGGTTAAAAAAAGAAACTGCCGGGAAATCCATGTCCATCAACTAAAAACATGGATTTTCCGGCAGTTTTCAGCTTACAGACCTGCGCACCGCATTATCCTGGAAACGAAAGTAATCCGGCCTGTGCCGTGACTGTGTGAACTCAAACATGACCCCGTCGCTGTTGTAAGTGTGGCTGGTGATGACCGCCAGACAGTTATAGTCGTTTACATCCAATTCTAAATACTTTTCATCTATCTGAGTGATTTTTTCTACTGTCATCACCCGCTTGCTGTTGACAATGGTCATGTGGAGGGTGTTTTCCAGATATTCGTAAATAGAATTTTCTGCAATTTCCGGAGTCAGGCCGCAAGCAGTGCTTTTCAGAAAATAGTTGTGATTGATGATCAGAGGTTTTTCGTCTAAAAAATGGAGCCGCTGAATATAATATAATTCAGAACCCACCGGGAAGCCGGTCCGCCTGGAGATTTTTTCGTCGGCGGTAAGCTCCATGAACTGAAGGACTACGGAGCGGCCTTTTTTATGATTGCGGATAGAAGATTCCTTAAAGGACTCAATACCGCCGATGGTGTAGGAGGTCTGCGCTACAGGGCGATAGATATTCCGGACCCCTTTTCCCTGCATGGTCTGGACATAGCCATCTGTTACCAGACGGCCTACCGCTCTGCGGATGGTGTTTCTGGAACAATTATAAGCAAGCACTAACTGGTTTTCAGAAGGAAGCAGTTCCTGGTAGGCATATTCTTCGGATTCTATTTTTTGTTTTAAATCTTTATAAATAAATTCATATTTACTTTTCGGCATTTTCATCACTTCCTGTCTTGTTTAAACATCTTATGTTTTCATTATATAAAAAAAATTGAAAAAGTCAAGAAAACAATGTTGACATGTTTAAACAAGTGTGCTATTTTATACTTGTTCAAACAAGTTCGTGAAAAGAAGGAGGTACGAGCATGGCAAAATATACAGATGACGTCAAGGCATTGCTGGAGCTGATCGGCGGAAAAGAGAATATTGCGGCAGTGTCTCACTGTATGACAAGAATGAGATTCGTTCTTGCAGATGAAAAGAAAGCAAACGCAAAGGAAATTGAAAAGCTGAAAAGTGTAAAGGGAACCTTTACCCAGGCAGGGCAGTATCAGGTGATCATCGGAAATGATGTGTCAACCTTTTACAATGAATTTACTGCCTATGCAGGAATTGAAGGGGTAAGTAAGGAAGCTGCCAAACAGGCAGCTAAGAGCAACCAGAATCCAATCCAGAAGCTTATGAGCAGCCTGGGAGAGATTTTTGCTCCCATTATTCCGGCCCTGATCTGCGGCGGTCTTGTACTGGGCTTCCGTAATGTGATCGACGCCATTTATTTCTTTGAAAATGGCACAAAGACCCTTGTAGATATTTCCCAGTTCTGGGCAGGTGTGGACAGTTTTCTTTGGCTGATCGGCGAAGCAGTGTTCCATCTGCTGCCCGTAGGCATTGTCTGGTCCATTACCAAAAAGATGGGAACTACACAGATCCTTGGTATTGTATTAGGTCTGACCCTGGTATCGTCCCAGCTTCTTAACGGTTTCAGTGTGGCTTCCACTCTGGCAGATCAGATACCATACTGGGATTTCGGATTTGCCAAGGTAAATATGATCGGTTATCAGGGACAGGTTATCGCAGCCATGATGGCTGGTTTTGTACTGGTATATCTGGAAAAGTTTTTCCGGAAGATATGTCCGGCGGTGGTCAGTATGATCGTAGTTCCGGTCTGCTCTCTGGTGCCGGCAGTATTTATCGCACATATGGTAGTAGGTCCCATCGGCTGGACCATTGGAAACGCCATTGCAGACGTGGTTTACGCAGGTCTGACTTCTAACATCCGATTTGTATTTGCAGGAATCTTTGGATTATTATATGCACCTATCGTTATGACAGGTCTTCATCATATGACAAACGCTATTGACTCTCAGCTGATCGCAGGTCCCAGCAAAAGCACCATCCTGTGGCCCATGATCGCACTGAGCAACATCGCACAGGGATCCAGCGTGCTGGCTATGACAGTTCTTCAGAAGAAAAATGAGAGAGCTCAGCAGGTCAACGTTCCTGCATGTATTTCCTGCTACCTGGGCGTAACAGAACCGGCGCTTTTCGGTGTAAACTTAAAATACGGATTCCCGCTGGTCTGCGGTATGATCGGTTCTGCCTGCGCAGCAGTGATTTCTGTAGGCTTTGGAGTAGAAGCGCTGAGCATCGGCGTCGGCGGCCTTCCGGGTATCTTGTCTATTAAACCAGAGTATTACCTGATCTTCCTCCTGGCTATGGCTGTGGCTATCGTGATTCCTTTTGTACTGACATTTATTGTGGGGAAGGCAAAATTATCTGCTGCAGACAGACTGGGAGAGGACTACGGAGAGGAGTCTCAGGTTGTTGAAGAAGTAGAGGGACCGGCAGTACAGACAGCAGCAGAACCTCTCACAGAATTAAAGGCCGGACTTACGGGTAAGGTAATTCCTCTGGACGATGTTCCGGATGATGTGTTTTCACAGCATATTATGGGAGACGGCGTTGCCATTGAGCCGGAAAATGATACAGTAGTAGCCCCTGCAGATGCAAAGGTAGGGGTAGTTATGGCAGACTCCGGACATGCCTGTGGTCTGATCTTTGCAAATGAGATGGAACTGTTGATCCATGTAGGAGTAGATACTGTTGATATGAACGGAGACGGATTTGAGCTTCTTGTAAAAGAAGGAGATCAGGTAAAACAGGGACAGCCCCTGATCCGTTTTGATAAGGAAAAGATCAAAGCGGCAGGACATCCTTATGTGACTGTATTTATTGTTACCGAGGAAGGACAGGCTAAGAATATCCAATACCTTACAGGTATGGAAGCAGAGGCAGGAAAGACACCGGTTATCAAGTTTGAGTAAGGAGGATTTTCCATGGCAGATTTTAAGAAAAGCGTTGTTTATCAGATATATCCCAAGTCTTTTTATGACAGCAACGGAGACGGACTGGGAGATTTAAGAGGTGTAATAGAAAAACTGGATTATATAAAAGAACTGGGTGTGGACTACATCTGGATGACGCCGTTTTTTGTATCTCCGCAGAAAGACAATGGATATGACGTAGAGGATTATTATAACATTGATCCCAGATACGGCACCATGGAGGATGTAGAAGAACTGTCACGGGAAGCGGAAAAACGGGGTATCCGTCTGATGTTTGACATGGTGTTCAACCATACCTCTGACAGGAACCAGTGGTTTCAGAAAGCTCTGGCGGGAGATCCCAAGTACAAAGATTTCTATATCTTTAAAAAAGGACCAAAGCCGGGAGTTCCTCCAACCAACTGGGAGAGCAAGTTCGGCGGAAATGCCTGGGAATATGTAGAGAAGTTTGACGAGTATTACCTTCATCTTTTTGATGTATCTCAGCCTGACCTGAACTGGGACAACCCCCAAGTGCGCAGAGAAGTTCAGAATGTGATTAAATTCTGGATGGGAAAAGGAATCAAAGGCTTCCGTTTTGATGTGGTAAACTTGATCAGTAAGGATAAGTTTGAAAATGACTATGAGGGGGACGGCAGAAGATTTTATACCGATGGTCCCAATATCCATAAATATCTCCGGGAACTGAACGAAGCCACTTTCGGAACAGACGCAGAGATCATCACCGTGGGAGAGATGTCCAGCACCACCATGGAAAACTGTTATCAGTATGCAAACGAGGACGGTAAAGAATTGTCCATGGTTTTCAGCTTCCACCATCTGAAGGTTGACTTTATGGGAAATGAGAAGTGGGTCATTGTTCCCTTCGATTTCCAGAAGCTGAAAAAAATCCTCTTTGACTGGCAGGTGAACATGGGAAAACATCATGCCTGGAATGCAGTATTCTGGTGCAACCATGACCAGCCAAGGGTAGTTTCCAGATTTGGAAATGTGGAAAAGTACTGGAAGGAATCTGCAAAAATGTTGGGAACTGTGATCCACTGTCTCAGAGGAACTCCTTATATTTACCAGGGCGAGGAGCTGGGAATGACCAACGCTGGATTCACAGATATTTCCCAGTATAAGGATGTGGAGAGCCTGAATCATTTCCGGATTCTTCAGGAGAAGGGATTGACGGAGGAAAACGCTTATCAGATCCTTCAGATCCATTCCAGAGACAACAGCCGGACCCCGATGCAGTGGAACAGCGGGGAAAACGGAGGATTTACCACAGGCGAACCCTGGATTGAGGTAAATAAGAACTGCTCATACATTAATGCGGAGGCGGAGCTTCAGGATGAAGATTCCATCTTCCACTATTATCAGAAGCTGATCGCACTGCGGAAAGAATATGATGTGATCGCTTATGGGGAGCTGAAGCCTCTGGATGAGAAAAATCCTTCTGTTTTTGCCTATGAAAGGGAGTACCAGGGAGAAAAGATGCTGGTAATCTGCAACTTCTATGGAAAAGAAGTGACCTGGGATTCTGAGACAGAGCTGGGAGAATACCAATGTGTATTGAGCAATTATGAAGTGCATAACATAGAAGGCAGCAGGATAGGGCTGAAGCCTTATGAGGCAGTTGTGCTGTATAAAAAATAAAGAAAAAGAGAGAATATAAACGAAATGGCACTGTTCATGTGGTATTCTGCACAGGACAGTGCTATTTCGATATTTTTTACCTTTTATGTTAAATTCATGTAAAATAATGTAAAAACAAAGAAATAATTCTTGAATTAATTTCCCATACCAGTTATAAATGTAATAGTGCCATTAAATAAAAGTAAAAAATATGTGAAAACACTAATGGAGGAGAAAAGTGAAAATTACAGATTTTTTCAGTCTTTTAGGAGGACTGGCCTTATTCCTTTACGGTATGCAGATGATGAGCAATGGCCTGGAGGCTGCTGCAGGAAACAAAATGAAACAGATTTTGGAAAAACTCACTGCAAATCGGTTTTTAGGAGTTCTGGTAGGAGCGGGAATCACCGCTGTTATCCAGTCCTCATCGGCTACTACGGTTATGGTAGTAGGTTTTGTAAACTCAGGTATGATGACTCTGAAACAGGCAGTATGGATCATTATGGGGGCCAATATCGGTACCACCATTACCGGACAGCTGATTGCCCTTGATGTAGGAGCTATTGCACCTCTTCTGGCTTTTCTGGGTGTGGCCCTGGTAGTATTTGTTAAGAAACAGAAGGTTCACCACTATGGACTGATCCTTGCGGGACTGGGTATCCTGTTTGTAGGTATGGATATGATGAGCGCAGCTATGATGCCTCTGAGAGAATCCGAGGCCTTCGTTGCATTGCTGACCAAGTTTTCTAATCCGATTCTGGGAATTCTGGCAGGTGCCATTTTCACCGCTATTATCCAGTCTTCTTCAGCTTCTGTAGGTATTCTGCAAGCCCTGGCTTCCAGTGGGCTGATCGGTCTGGGAAATGCAGTATATGTGCTGTTCGGACAGAATATCGGTACTTGTATCACAGCTATTCTGGCCGCTATTGGGACCAGCAGGAATGCGAAACGTACCACCATCATCCATCTGATGTTTAACCTTATTGGTACCACGATTTTTACAATTGTCTGTATCCTGACCCCTCTGACAGACGTAGTAGAAGCATTTACGCCGGACAATGTAGCTGCACAGATCGCAAACATGCATACATTATTTAATGTTGTGACAACTCTGCTGCTCCTTCCTTTCGGTACTTACCTGGCCAAGCTGGCTACAAAGATCCTGCCGGAAAAGAAGGACGAAAATGTGGATGTTATGCATATGGAATTTATCCGTCCTATGGAAACTAAGAGAGATACACAGATTGGACTTTCTGCCATTGCCGTTACAAGTATCCGCAAAGAAATCCACCGGATGATGACCATGGCAAAAGAAAATGTGGACATGAGCTTTGAGGCAGTGAAGGAAGGAAAGACCATCCATCTGAAGGAAGTGAAGAAACGGGAAGAATATATTGATTTCCTGAATAAAGAAATTTCAAAGTATATTTCCAAGACTCTGGTAAATGAAAGTAATCCCAGAGACTCCAAATACATCAGCGCATTGTTTAAAGTATGCGGAAATGTGGAGCGTATCGGCGACCATGCCATGAATATCTGCGGTTATACCAAGACCATTGAACGCCAGAATATTTCTTTCTCCTCTGAGGTTAAGAGAGAGATTGACGAGATGAAGAAAATCTGTGACCAGGCATTGGATTATCTGGCAGAGATCGGGCAGGAACCTGGACAGAAGGAAGATATCCAGGTGATCGAAGATATTGAACAAAAGATTGACGATATGACAGAAGACTATCGTCAGAAACAGCTGGAGCGTATGCAGAAAGGCACCTGCTCCGAAGAAGGCTGCATCATCTATTCAGAAATGCTTACAGACTTCGAGCGTATCGGCGACCATATCCTGAATATTGGACAGGAAATGGGAAGAGGTAAGGTAAGTGCATAGTAAATAGGAGTCTGCTATACAGGACTTTTACTCTGCAGAGGTAAAAACTGCCGGGTAAGAGTCCTGTGTTTTGTTAATTCCTTGTAAAAAAGCTTTGCAAAAATCTTGTCCTCTGTTATGATAAAATCTGTATGTAACAAAAGAAGAAAGGGGAAAAACTTTGACTTATACTTGGGATGATCTCTTTTGGATTTTTATGGTTTATTCTTTTGTGGGATGGTGTGCAGGCGTAATCGCCAATGCTCTCAGAAGAAAGCGATTTATTAACACTGGATTTTTGAACCTTCCTATCTGCCCTGTTTATGGTGTGATCGGCACAGCCTACTGCATTTTTCTTCAGGAACTGGAGGAAGAGATATTCTTTCTGTTTTTAGGCGGCGCAGTGGCAGCCTTTCTGGTAATTGTTATTACCGGGGTAATACTGGAAAAGGTATTTAATCGGAAGTGGTGGGACTTCAGCCAGGCAAGATTTCAGTTTCAGGGCTATCTGAATTTTGTCCACCTGTTGTTTTTCGGTATCGCAGCTGTGGTGTGTATCCGTTTTGCCAATCCGCTGCTGCTGGATGCTGTTCATATGTTTCCTGATAAAGTGGAGACAGTTCTGGAAATTTGTTTAGGGGTTCTGGTTTTAACAGATGTGGTATTCTGCATTGCAACCGTTACTCAGATGCACCGCTCGGCGGCCCAGGCCGTATTTTTTGATTATGTCCAGAACTTTACCGATGACTTTGGAAATGCACTTACCAGAAGGGTACAGAGGCGAATGACCAAGGCCTATCCCAATATTCAGCTGGGAAAAATCCTGGAAGCGCTGAAACCAAAGGAAAAGGCTGCAGTTTTTGCTCAGGGCTGCAGTTTTTACAAGCTGGTATGGATGTTTGTTATCGGTGCAGTTGCAGGAGTTGCTATTGAGACTGTTTTCTGCCGGTTTTCCATGGGAGAATGGATGAGCAGGAGCAGCTTTGTCTGGGGGCCTTTCAGCATTGTCTGGGGATTTGGATGCAGCTTTCTTACTGCTCTGCTTTATCGTTACAAAGACAGAAGTGACCGGTATATTTTTACCTATGGAACTGTGCTGGGCGGCTTTTATGAGTACGCCTGCAGCGTAATCTCAGAAAGGGTCTTTGGGACGGTTTTCTGGGATTACAGTAAGATTCCCTTTAATCTGGGAGGGAGGATCAATCTTCTTTACTGCTTTTTCTGGGGAATTGCCGCTGTGGTATGGATTAAGATTTTATACCCCAGATTCTCGGCTTGGATTGAGAAGATTCCCATGAAGCCGGGAAAGATCATAACCTGGCTGGTATTGATTTTTCTTCTTGTGGACATGGCTATGTCCGGCCTGGCTCTTTACCGGTATACCGACAGGCTGACAGACCCGGAACCGGATAACGCTCTTGAAGTATTTTTAGATGAACATTTTGATGATGAGAGACTGGAAAAACTTTATCCTAACGCAAAGGTAACAGGAGAAGATGGAACATGGCAAAAAATGAACGAACTGAATTAATGAATATCTGCATGATCTACGATGACAAGGGAAACGTCCTGATGCAGAACAGAAGGAAGAAAGACTGGCCAGGCGTTACCTTTCCCGGCGGTCATGTAGAGCCAGGAGAATCTCTGGTTCTTTCTGTGATCCGGGAGATCAAGGAGGAGACGGGACTGGATATAGAAGACGTAAGACTCTGCGGCGTGAAAGAGTGGTTTGAAGAGGACGGGACCAGAGCCATGGTTTTCTTTTACAAGACCTGTAGGTATTCCGGAACTCTCCGCTCTTCCAGAGAAGGAGAAGTATTCTGGGCCCCTCTTAATAAACTAAACCAGTATTCCCTTGCCAGCGATTTTGAGAGAAATCTGGAACTGTTTCTCTCCGAGGAGATCAGTGAGCTGTTCTATGACCCGGAGGAGGAACATGTGCTGAAAAGCTATTGAGAAGGAGTGAGCTGTATGAAGAAATTATTAGTGGTAGTGGATATGCAGAAGGATTTTATTGACGGCGCCCTGGGAACAGGAGAGGCGGTAAAAATCCTGGAGCCGGTGAAGGAAAAAATAAGAAAAGCTAAGGATCAGGGAAGGGATATTGTCTTTACCAAGGATACCCACTATAAAGATTATCTTATGACCCAGGAAGGACGGAAACTTCCGGTGCCTCACTGTGTAAAAGGAACAGAAGGCTGGGAACTGGATGGAGGACTTCAGGAGCTGGCCAGGGACTGCACTGTTCTGGAAAAGCCTTCCTTTGGCAGTATGGAGCTGGCTGAGCTGGCCCAAAAGGCAGGATATGAGGAGATAGAGCTGATCGGGCTGTGTACAGATATCTGCGTTATTTCCAACGCTATGATCCTGAAAGCAGCTCTGCCTGAGGCAGTAGTACGTGTAGACTCTTCCTGCTGTGCAGGAGTAACTCCTGAGAGCCACAGAAATGCACTGGAAGCCATGAAAGTGTGCCAGATAGAGGTTATTTAGTACGCAAGACAGAAAAAATAAGTGAAAAGGAGCTGGCCCATTAATCATAATCGAGAATATCTATACATTTTATTGCTCAGTCTGCACAGCTTTGAGCCCATAGTCTCAAAGCTGTGCTCGACAAATTCGCATAAAATGTATAGATATTCCTGACATATGTTAATGGGCCAGCTCCTTTTTATATTTGTCAGGGTTTTAGAAATGTGATTTCTACGGTAAAGAGGTCGGCATCTGTGAAGACTTCCAGCCGTCCGCCCTGAAGCTCGGTGAAGCTCTTGGCGATGGCCAGACCCAGGCCGCTTCCTTCGGTATTTCTGGAAGCGTCACCTCTTACAAAACGCTCTGTGATCTCACTGGGGTTGAAGTTCAGTTCTGTGGCGGAGATATTTTTCATGGAAATCTTCACATGATTTTCCGTATCTTCCATAGTGATATAAACCCTGGTGTGAGGCATGGCGTACTTGGTGATGTTTACCAGCAGATTTTCAAAGACTCGGTAGGTTCTCTGAGAATCCAGAGGAAGAATCACCTTTTCCTCTGGGAGATGCCAGCGGAAGAGCAGATCTGTAGCCTCAATCTTATCCTGAAGTTCCAGCTTTACCTGGCGAAGCAGGCTGACAATGTCCACATCTACGATATTAAGCTGGACAGTCTTGCTTGTAGCCTTGCTGATCTCAAAGAGATCTTCAATGAGCAGCTTCAGCCGGTTGGCCTTCTGGTCCAGGATCTGGATATATTTCTTCTGATCCTCTGCGGGCAGATTCGGATCCTTCAGCAGGTCTACATAGGTAATGATAGCCGTGAGAGGCGTCTTCAGATCATGAGACACATTGGTAATCAGGTCTGTTTTCATTTTAGTGCTTTTTACCTCTTCGTCCACAGCTTTCCGGAAGCCGGTGCGGATTTTGTCGATTTCCTCACGGAAAGGCTCAAAGACGCCTAAATCCTCAGGGATGGTACCATTTAAGTTTCCCTGGGCCAGTTCATTGGTTGCCTGAAGGAGAAGCTGATACTGATCCTGTATCTTCCGCACATATTTCCGCAGAAGAAGGAATAGGATTACGGAATAGATGATCAGGGCTGCCAGTCCCCAGTACCAAAGGAGGCTGATAAATCCCAGTATAATGAAATTGATCAGGACAAGCTTCAAAAGCACCCGGGAGGCATTGTCACGGAGGTCAATGTGGAGAAGCCCCTGATAGATCCGCCGGCACCATTTGGTGATCCAGGGCCAGAAACGGTAGATTAGAACTCGTTTCTGAAGATATTCCTTTAACCCCATGGTGAAAATATGCCGGAAACAGGCGGCTGCCCAGTAGCATACAGCAAAGATCAGCACCCAGCCCAGAAGCCCCCACAGGTACTGGATTACAGTAGCCACTGTCTCAGGGAGGCCTATGCTTATCAGCACGCTTCGGATAGACTGATGATCCAGAGCCCCGGGATTGGCCGTTACGCTGGCTGCAACACTGACTACACAAAGGGCGATCAGACACACTGGCTCAAATGGATAGGAGAAAATTTTCTCGTTTCCGGTCTCCAATACTTTTATAAAAGGAAGGAGAAAAGCCGCAGCACATACAAATCCCACAAAGGTCATAAAAAGCACTACCAGATCCGCCGTTGTGTCATAGCCGCTGTTGGCATATAAAATGGAAGGATCATAGTCGGAATATGTTTCCAGAGCCGTTTTGGTCATGGCGAAGCAGTAGATTCTGTCCTGAGGCGGCTGGAAGGTGCCGGAATAATAATAGTAGTCACGGAGATATTCTCCGGGGTCTGACCGGGCCAGTTCGTTTAAAGCCTGGGAGGAATTATCCTTTTCATGGGTGAGAAAAGTTGTGGACTCAATGTTTCCCTTTTTTCCATATTCGATCACAGCCACAAAGGCGTAGCCGCTGTCTGTGTTCAATACGGAATTAGTCTGGATATTGTCCAGAGAATCATAGAGAGATTCCTGGGAGTCTGCTAAAGACTGGTTGGTGTCCAGAGTTGTTCCGCTGCTGTCCAGTACCTCGTATTCAATAAAAGAACGGATAGCGGAAAAATCTTCGCTCCATTGGCTGTACAGATTGCTTTGAAAATCATCGGCAATAGAGCTGATGTCATCCTCATAAGTCTCCTCAGAGGTTCCTTCGGAAGCTGCTGGCTCAGTTGACGCCTCATTGGCAGTCTCTTCTGAAGATCCAGCATCAGAGCTGCCTTCTTCGGAAGAAGGTTCCTGAGTCTCGCTGTTCTCAGCGGAAGTATCTCTCTGAAAAAAGATTTCAAAGGGAGTCACGTCGCTTCCATGCTCTCTCTGATATTCCTCAGCGTAGAGTACATAAGTATCTTTTACCAGCTGTTCCATTAAGTCTGTATTTGAGTAAGAAATCTGCCCTTCCTCTTTCTGACGGCTGATATAATGGGGCCTGATGAACATCATTGCCAGGGAAGGCAGAAAGATTACCAGCGCAATGATAATGGCGGCCAGCCTATGATAGTTTTTCGATTTTATATCCAACTCCCCACACCACCTTTAAATATTTTGGCTCCTTAGGGTTGATCTCGATTTTTTCGCGGATATTCCGTACATGGACCATGACGGTTTCGGTGTTGACGGCACGTTCATTCCATACCCGCTCGTAAATTTCATCTGCCGAGAAGACCCTTCCAGGATTTTTGATCAGCAACAGAAGAATCTTGAACTCCATGGGAGTCATTTTAACGGGAGTATCGTCTACCCGGACTTCAAAGGTGCTTTCGTTGACTTCCAGCCCGCCTATGGTGTATACCATATCCGAATTCTGAGCTTCCTTTTCCTGAAGCTTTTCCATGAACCTGCGGTAACGACGCATCTGGGAATTGACTCTTGCCATGAGCTCCATGGGAGTAAAAGGCTTTGTCACATAGTCGTCTGCACCAATATTCAGGCCCATGACCTTATCTACTTCCTCTGATTTTGCAGAAAGCATGATCACAGGGAAGTCATGCTGTTCTCTCAATTTCATGGTCATGGTGATTCCATCCATTCTGGGCATCATGATGTCTACAATAGCCAGATGGATTTCCTCTTTTTCCAGTATTTCCAGGCCCTCTACGCCATCGGCAGCCATGAAAACCTGATAGCCCTGGCTTTTCAGGTAGATTCCCACTCCTTCTCTGATATCTTTGTCATCCTCCACGATTAAAATGTGATTCATTTCCATGATGTTCTTCTCCTGTTTTATGATGTAAATATAAATTACAATATTTAAAAGTGACCTGCGTAAAAACGAAAGATTTTCTTAATAATTACGAATAAAACCTTTGGAGGTTTTGGTATGTATCAACGGTTCAGAAAAAAGTCTTTGATCCGGTCCATTCTTGTAGTCATAGAAGCCAGGAGGGCGTCCAGGATTACAAGGGCAGCCATAGATTCGACCACTACTACAGCACGGGGGACAATGATAGGGTCGTGTCTGCCTTTTATCTGGATTTCTATAGGTTCTCCCTGACGGTTTACGGTTTCCTGGACAGCTGCTATGGACGGGGTAGGCTTAAAGGCTGCCCGGAAAATAATAGGAGTCCCGTCGCTGATCCCTCCAGTAATGCCGCCGGAATGATTGGTTTTCTTAATGAGATTTCCCCGGCTGTCTACACCGTAAGCATCATTGTTTTGCAGCCCGTCAGATCTGGCAGCAGCCATGCCGGAACCAACCTCAAAGCCTTTTACGGCGCCGATAGAAAGGATTGCTTTTGCAAGAGCAGCGTCCAGTTTGTCAAAAGCCGGCTCTCCCAGACCTGCAGGGGCTCCGGTGATGACACACTCTACCATACCTCCCAGAGAGTTGGTTTCTTTCATGGCCTGTTCCAGACATTCCTGGGCTTTCCGGGCCGCCTGAGCGTCAGGCATGTACAAAGGATTTTTGAAAATTTCTTCTTTGTCGAAACGGGAAGGGTCAATGGCTACAGGACCAATGGCGCAGGTATAGGCAGAGAGGGAGATTCCCAGCTCACCTAATATTTTTGAGGCCACAGCTCCGGCAGCCACTCTGCCGATAGTCTCTCTTCCTGAAGAGCGTCCTCCGCCTCTGTAATCCCGGAAACCATATTTTCTGTCATAGTTCAGGTCTGCATGTCCCGGACGATAATAATTGGCAATCTCGCTGTAATCTCTGGAGCGCTGGTCAGTGTTAGGCACTATCAAAGAGAGAGGGGTACCGGTGGTTTTTCCCTCAAAGACGCCGGAGAGGATTTCTACCTGGTCGGCTTCCTGGCGCTTGGTAGTAAATCTGGACTGACCAGGTTTTCTCCGATCAAGAAACTTCTGGATATCTTCTGCCTCAAGAGGTAGTCCGGCAGGGCAGCCATCTATAACTACACCGATGGCCTTTCCATGGGACTCCCCCCAGGTGGTGATTTTGAAAATGTTGCCGAATGTAGAGCCATTCATAATGTTTCCCTCCTTCTTTAGAATAGACTGTATACCAGGATTGCAGCAATTCCCTGGATGATCAGGATGGCCGGAAGACCAAGGGCGAATTTGGCATGCTGGGTTTTATGGTGAAAGAAACGCATGCCGCAGATTGCCCCCAGAGAACCGCCGCAGATAGCGATGCCCAGAAGAGTTTTTTCCGAGATACGCCACTGATGGGTTTTGGCTTTCTGTTTGTCAACGCCAAAGCAGACAAAGGCCAGAATATTTACAAATGCAAGGTACATAAAAATATTTTTCAGAATCAAATCGGACACTCCTTTGTGTTTTAGGTCACAGCAGGATGGTTTCCGGAATACGAAGTTCTCCTGCCAGATTTTTATAAAAGTTTTTTTCAATTTCTTCTCTTTGGGAATAGTTTCCCAGAAGCCACATGGTCTTGGTCACCACCGCTTCTGTACTCATATCGTAAGCCTGGAAGACACCGGCTTCCAAAGCAGCATGACCGGTCTCATAGACTGACAGATCACTGCCTTCGTAAGGACATTGGCTTTTTACTATCACCGCCATGCCTTTGCGGATGACTTCTGCCAGATCCTCCAGAACTTTGGGAGATAGAGAAGGGATTCCTCCCAGGCCGAAGGCCTCTATGATCAGTCCCCGGTATCCCTGCTCAAAAAGAAGCTGAAAAATTTCTCCGTCAAAGCCGGGGACTAGTTTGACAAGAAAAACTTTCTTCTCCAGATTTTTCTTTAGTTTACAGGGACCTGTGAGAGGGGGGATATAGGAGGACTGGAGGTCCAGTCCTCTGGAATTTATTTCTCCGATGTATGGATAATTGATACTTTCAAAAGCGTGGAAACTGGTGGTACGCATTTTCGAAGCTCTGGCCCCCAGGATAACCTTCCGGTTAAAGGCCAGGAAGATGCCGGGGATAGAGCTGGCCGCCATATGGATGGCACAGCGGCAGTTTTCCACAGCGTCTGCCAGTGGATTCAGAATGGAAAGCTGGCTTCCGGTGAGGACCACTGGTATGGGAATGTTAGGCAGCATAAAGGAAAGCACAGAGGATGTATAGGCCATGGTATCGGTTCCGTGAAAGATGACGATACCGTCATAATCCCGGTGCTTTGCATAGATGGTCTCTGCCAGCTCCTGCCAGTTTTCCGGCTGGATATTGGCGCTGTCCAGCTGGAAAAGTTCCAGAAAATCTACCTGGTACAGGTTTGTGATATCTGATATATAAGCCAGGATATCCTGACCGGACAGGCCGGGGACCAGTCCTTTCTCGTCCTGGATACATGCCAGGGTTCCTCCTGTGGTAATGATCAATATTTTTTTCTTCATGATATGCCTCGATATTTTCTTTTTGCTTAGTATTCCCAGAAATGAAAATTATTCTGCTTCCCACCGTCCGGAGGCACCGCAGGGCAGGACCAGTCCGGTCTGGGTTACGGGGAGACCGATTTCCTGAGAGTCCACCTTTCCGTGATATTTTTTCAGCTCTACAGAGAGCATATAGGTGAGCACTGCCGGAGCCAGGCCTGTGGTATAGGAATTCAACAGGAAAAACAGGGGTTTTTCTGAGAGGATACGGGTGCACAGCTGTATGAGATGATGAATATTGTCCTCAATTTTCCAAATCTCTCCTTTAGGGCCTCTTCCATAAGATGGGGGGTCCATGATGATGGCGTCGTAGGTATTTCCGCGGCGGATTTCCCGCTCTACGAATTTTACGCAGTCATCTACCAGCCAGCGGATAGGAGCGTCTTTCAACCCTGAGGAAACAGCATTTTCTTTGGCCCAGGTGACCATGCCTTTGGAGGCATCTACATGGGTGACACTGGCTCCTGCTGCGGCTGCTGCCAGGGTTGCACCGCCGGTGTAGGCAAAGAGGTTCAGAACCTTTACGGGCCGTCCGGCATTTCGTATCTTTTCTGAGAACCAGTCCCAGTTTACCGCCTGCTCCGGGAATAGGCCTGTGTGTTTAAAGCTGAAAGGCTTTAAATTAAAGGTAAGAGTTTTATACTGAATGGTCCACTGCTCAGGAAGGCTGAAAAACTCCCATTCTCCCCCTCCTTTTTTACTCCGGTGATAGTGACCGTTCATATGTTTCCATCCCTTGTGGGTTTTCGGCGTGTTCCAGATGACCTGAGGGTCTGGACGAACCAGGAGATAGTCTCCCCACCGTTCCAGCTTTTCTCCGCTGGAGGTATCGATTACTTCATAGTCTTTCCATTTATCTGCGATCCACATACATTGATCCTTTCTATTAATAATTATTCTATAAAAGCTTATTTCTGACATGGTTAGTATAACAGAAGGGAAAAGGGCAGGCAACCGGCTATTGAATTTTAAGTCTTTTCTCTGTTTTTCACGCATACACTGAGTTAGCAGACAATCGCTGTCTCACATCCGGGAGGTGTGCTATGTATGAAACGTTAAAAGAGAAAGAGATCTGTGAAATCCTCCATACAGATACAAAAACCGGACTGACCCAGGAGGAGGCCGGAAAACGGTTAGAAAGCCAGGGAGAGAATGTACTGAAAAAAGGAAAGGAAAAGACTCTCTGGGATATGGTCCAGGAGCAGATTAATGATCCTATGATCTTTATCTTGTTTGTGGCAGCGGCTATCTCTATGCTTTTAAGAGAATTCAGCGATACAGGGATCATACTGGCGGTAATCTTTCTGAACACGGCTATAGGAGTGATCCAGGAGGGGAAGGCAGTAAAGGCCATGGAAGCCCTGAAAAAGATTACGGCCCCTGAGGCTCTTGTAAAGAGAGAAGGCATGTACCGGAAAATTCCTGCGTCCCAGCTGGTACAGGGAGACCTGGTAAAGGTAGAGGCCGGAGACCAGGTGCCGGCGGATATCCGGCTCATCAGTGTGAGGGGACTGTCGGCAGACGAGTCTGCCCTTACCGGGGAGTCCCTTCCTGTGCTGAAAACTTCAAGACCGCTGCCCCAGGACCTTCCTGTGGCAGAAAGGCGGAATATGGCCTATATGTCCTCTCAAATCATGAAGGGAAGGGGCGAGGGCATTGTTACTGCGGTGGGAATGGACACAGAACTTGGAAAAATCGCCCATATGATCAACGAGGTTACGGCAGAACCTACACCTTTGCAAAAGAGGCTGGGAGATCTGGGAAAAATCCTCAGCATCACTGCAGTAGGATTCTGCCTGGCTTTGTTTATCCTGGGACTGTTTCAGCACAGAGATATGCTCCAGATGCTTCTTCTGGCTATCTCACTGGCAGTAGCTGCTATTCCTGAGGGCCTTCCGGCAGTAGTGACCATTGTCCTTGCCCTGGGAGTAGGAAGGATGGTAAAGGTAAATACTATTATAAGGAAGCTGCCTGCAGTGGAAACCCTGGGCTCCGTAGGAGTGGTGTGCTCTGATAAGACAGGAACTCTTACGGAAAACCATATGAGAGTGGCAGAAATTTATGCTAATGATATGATCCTGCCGGTTTCCAAAGTTCGGAAAAGGGAATTCCCCAGACTGATGGAAGGGTTCCTTCTGTGCAACAACAGTATGCTGGGCAGGCAGGAAATCGGAGATGCCACAGAACTGGCTCTGCTCCATATGGGGCAGGACATGGGCTATGACCGGGAAAGACTTCTGGAACAGTATCCCAGGACCTTTGAAATTCCTTTTGATTCAGAAAAAAAATATATGATAAGTGTACATAAGGACAGCGGTCATGAGACTGTCTATGTAAAGGGAGCCTGTGATTACCTTCTGGAAAAATGTGATTATGTTCAGCTTAGAGACAGCCGGGAGCCTATGACTCAGGCTCGGAAGATGAAAATCCGCCTGGCTATGGAGAGTATGGCAAAGGAAGGGCTGCGTATCCTGGCACTGGCCTACCGGGAAAGAGCAGAAGAGAAAACAGAGTCAGCTCTGATGAGGGGCCTTGTCTTTGGAGGAATGGCAGGGATGATAGACCCGCCCAGAAAAGAAGCGGTCTCTTCTGTGAAGATTTTGAAAAAAGCAGGTGTAAAGGTAGCTATGATCACAGGAGATTACAAGGATACTGCCTTTGCTATTGCCAGAAAGATTGGCATAGCGGATTCTGTAGAGCAGTGTATGACCGGAGCGGAAATTGACAGAATGAGCCAGGAGGCTTTCCGCAGAAAAATCCGGAATATCCGGGTATTTGCCAGAGTGACCCCTGCCCATAAGGTAAAAATTGTCAAAGGGTTTCAGGAAGCCGGACAGATTGTGGCTATGACTGGAGACGGTGTAAACGACGCACCCTCTCTCCAGGCTGCGGATATCGGTATTGCCATGGGGAAAAATGGAACAGATGTGGCGAAGAATGCAGCGGATATGATTCTGACAGATGACAATTTTGCTACTATAGAAAAGGCGATGGAAGAAGGAAGGAGTATTTATGTAAATATTAAAAAAGCGATCCTTTTTCTCCTCTCCTCTAACTTTGGCGAAATCCTGACTATGTTTGCCGCAGTACTTCTGGGACTTCCTGCACCTTTGAAAGCCAGTCATATTCTCTGGGTGAACCTGATCACAGATTCTCTTCCGGCTCTGGCTTTAGGGGTGGATAAAAACGATCCCAAAGCCCTTATGAGCAAAAAAACACGGGACCCGAAAGAGGGGATTTTTGCCCATGGAGGCTGGGCCTTTACTGTTTTCTACGGAATCCTTATAGGATGTATTACCCTCTATGCATTTTACCTGGGCGGCCAGACCTACGCTTTTACTGTACTGGGAGTGTCACAGCTTTTTCACGCCTGGGGAATGCGGGACAGGGAAAAGTCTATATTCCGGATGAACCATCTGGAGAACCCTTTCATGATACTGGCCTTTTTCCTGGGGATTTTCCTACAGGTATTGGTTACGGAGGTGCCATGGCTGGTAGAGGCTTTCGGCACTCAGAGACTTTCTGTGGGAGAATGGCAGCTCCTTTTGGGGATCTCTGCTCTGCCTCTGGTATTTCATGAGCTGCTCCTTCTGCCGGGAAAACTTCTGGGATTTCATAAGAATCAGTGAATTTTTGCAGGATAGAGAAAGTGAAATTGCATATAAAAATAAAATAACCGTTGTTTTTCCGGTAAAAAACTACGAAAATGCAAGAAAGGCTTGACACTGTATCATATGCCGGATACAATAGGAAACAGTGAGATTCAAAATAATACCAGGAGGAGAACCATGACACCGTACAGAGAGCTTAGCAAAGAACAGTTACAGGCCATGAAAGGCGAGTTAGAAAAACAGTTTGAAGAAGTGAAAGCCAAGGGGTTAAACCTTGACATGTCCAGGGGAAAACCCTGTAAGGAACAGCTGAACCTGTCTATGGGAATGCTGGAAGAACTGAAGAGCACAGATAAATTAAAGTGCGAAACAGGTATCGACTGCCGTAACTACGGACTTCCGGAAGGCATTCCCGAAGCCAGAAGACTGCTGGGAGAAATGACAGAAGTAGCTCCGGAACATATTATTATTTTCGGAAATTCCAGTCTGAACGTTATGTTTGATACAGTATCCCGTTCCATGACCCACGGTGTCTGCGGCAGCACTCCCTGGTGCAAACTGGATAAGGTAAAATTTCTGTGCCCTGTTCCGGGATATGACCGTCATTTCCGGATCACAGAGTATTTTGGTATCGAGATGATCAATGTGCCTATGACTCCAACAGGTCCGGATATGGACATCGTAGAGGAACTGGTAAGTTCTGACCCGGCCATTAAGGGAATCTGGTGTGTGCCCAAATATTCCAATCCTCAGGGCATCACTTATTCTGCAGATACCGTAAAGAGATTTGCAAGACTGAAGCCTGCAGCAGAAGATTTCCGTATTTTCTGGGATAACGCTTACTGCATCCATCATCTTTATGACGAACATCAGGATTTCCTTCTGGAGCTTTTAGATGAGTGCGAGAAAGCCGGAAATCCGGATATGGTTTATAAATTTGTATCTACTTCCAAGGTTAGCTTCCCTGGTTCAGGTATTGCGGCTATCGCTGCCTCACCCAGAAACCTGGCAGATATCAAAGAACATATGAGTGTTCAGACTATCGGTCATGACAAGATCAATCAGCTTCGCCATGTACGTTTCTTCGGCGGTATCGTAGGCATGCACAAACATATGAAGAAACATGCAGAAATCCTTCGTCCGAAATTCGAAGCAGTAGAGGCTACTCTGGAGCAGGAGCTGGGAGGAGCAGAAATCGGAACCTGGACCAAACCTATGGGCGGCTATTTCATTTCCTTCGATGCTCTGGAAGGATGTGCAAAGAAGATTGTGGCCAAGGCAGCAGAAGCAGGGCTGAAGATGACAGAAGCCGGAGCTACCTATCCTTATGGCATCGATCCACAGGACAGCAATATCCGTATTGCTCCAAGCTTCCCATCCTTAGAAGAGCTGCAGCTTGCAACAGAGATTTTTGTCCTCAGCGTGAAGCTGGTAAGTATTGATAAAATACTGGAAGAAAAATAGAATATGATGTCAGCCAGCGGACAGCGGCAGGCTTTGCCTGGAGCTGTCCGCAGTATCGCAGCGGCTAGGGAAGGGCTCTTCCCTAGCCGATTATTATATAAGAAACATGAGAATTCTCAGGGATACGGGTTGGTCTGAAAGAAATTTTGTGCTATACTGAAACGAAACAGCATATCAGATACGCAGGTGCGAGTTTTGAAAAGGGGTAAGAAATATGGCAAAAAAGAAATCAAAGAAAGGAAAATACAAAAAAACGAAAAAAATCATACTGGGCGTTCTGATCGGATATGTGGCGCTTCTGGTCATTGCTTATGGCATAGGAGTGTTTTACTATTCCAATCGTTTTCTGTCAGGAACGGAAATAAACGGCATGGACTGCTCAGGAAAAACAGTAGAAGAAGTTGAGAGCAACATGAAGAGCCAGATTGCTTCCTATGAGCTGGTTCTGAAGGAACGGGGAGATAAAAGTGAGAGCATCAGCGCATCACAGATCAGTATGGAATACATAAGTGACGGCAAGATACAGGAACTGAAGGAGGAGCAGAATCCTTTCACCTGGTTTTTGGCCTTTGCAAGGCAGCAGGACTATACCATGTCCGCTACCACTTCCTATGATGAAAATGCTTTGAATTCTGCAGTTGAGGCTCTGGACTGCTTTAAAGAAGAAAATGTTGTACAGCCTGTAGACGCCCATCTGGAGGTTCAGAACGGACAGTATGTGATTGTTGAGGAAACCCAGGGTACGGCTCTGGATAGTGACAAGGTGAAAGAAGCGGTGAAGAATGCCATTGACAGCGGGGAGACCCTTCTGGATCTGGACCAGGCAGGCTGCTATGTGGAACCTTCCGTTCTCAGCACAGATGAAAACCTTGCAAAGCAGAGAGATGAAGGAAATAAATTACTTACAGTTACTGTTACGATTGACTTTTCCGATAGACAGGAAGTGATCAATGCAGATGTGATGAAGGACTGGCTGACTACCAATGAAGAGGGAAATGTGGACCTGGACCGGACAAAGGTAAGAGAGTATGTACAGCAGCTTCAGTATGAATACGATACCTTTGGAAGTTCCAGAGAGTTTAAGGCATCTTCCGGACAGACCATTACGGTCAGCGGCGGTGATTACGGCTGGCTGATCGCTCCCAACGATACCACAACGAAGATTATAGAAGCTGTCAAGAGCGGACAGTCTCAGACCATAGAGCCGGAGTATACCTACACAGGCTACTGCCGGGATACCAATGATATTGGAAATACCTATGTGGAGATCAGTCTGGAGCAGCAGCATATGTGGTTTTATAAAGACGGCCAGCTGATCGTGGAGACAGATGTAGTCACCGGATGCCATAATAAAGGATGGGATACCAAAACCGGAGTCTACGCCATTATGTATAAAGAGAGAGATGCCACATTGGTTGGAGAAGGATATAATTCCCCAGTATCTTACTGGATGCCATTTTATGCTAATGTAGGTATCCATGATGCAAGCTGGAGGTCCAGTTTCGGCGGTTCTATATACCTTAACAACGGCTCCCACGGATGTGTAAACACACCTACGGAAAATGCGGCCACCATATACAATAATATTGAAAAAGGCGTACCTGTGGTTGTATATTAATAAAAAACAGGTCAGAAGGAGTTCAGATATGAATATAGTAGTTTTAGCAGGGGGAAACAGTACAGAGAGGGAAGTCTCTATTGTTTCCGGAAAAGGCGTATGCGGGGCTCTCAGAGAGAGAAACCACAGAGCCATCCTTTTAGATGCCTATTTTGGCCGGGAAAAGATGGAAGAAGATCTGTTTCCGACAGAATATGATATTGAGAAAGAAGCTGCCTGGATGCAGGAAAAAAGTAAGCTGCTTAAGGAGACTATGAAGACACGGAAAGAATTCTTCGGTCCTTATGTACTGGATATCTGCAGGGCAGCAGACATTGTCTTCCTGGCTCTTCACGGAGCCAACGGAGAGGACGGAAAGGTGCAGTCTGTGCTGGACCTTATGGGAATTCCCTATACCGGCTCAGGGCATCTCAGCAGCGCCATGGCAATGGACAAGGGGATTACTAAGATGGTCTTTGAGGCAGCCGGCATTCCTACTCCCAGGGGGATCACTCTGGAGAAGAAAACCTGTACTTCAAAGCTGTCTGACTACGGCATGGAATTTCCAGTGATCGTAAAGCCCTGCTGCGGCGGTTCCAGCGTAGGAGTATGTATTGCAAAGGATCAGAAGGAATATGAACTGGCACTGGCTGAAGCCTTTTCTTATGAAAATGAAGTGGTTGTGGAGCAGTTTGTCCAGGGCCGGGAGTTTTCTGTGGCAGTGGTAGACGGAAAGGCCTATCCGGTCATTGAGATCGCGCCTCTGGAAGGATTCTATGATTATAAGAATAAATACCAGGAAGGCTCCTGCATAGAGACCTGCCCTGCAGAGATTTCTGTGGAACTTACCAAGGAGATGCAGAGATACGCAGAAGAAGGCTATAAAGCCCTTCATCTGGAGGCCTATGCAAGACTGGACTTTATTATGGACGACGAGGGAAATATGTATTGTCTGGAGGCAAACACCCTGCCGGGCATGACGCCTACCAGCCTGATCCCCCAGGAAGCCAAAGTTATCGGAATGAGCTATCCCCGGCTTTGCGAAAAGCTCATAGAGGTTTCATTTAATAAATATCGATAAAGGGGGAAACAGGTGATGAAAAACCTGACATTAGAACATATTGCCCAGGCCTGCCAGGGAATCTATAAAGGGTCAGAGGAAGACAAGACCAGAGAAATAGAAGGGATTTCCACAGACAGCAGAAAAATCCAGGAGAGAGGACTCTTCGTTCCCATAAAAGGCGCCAGGGCAGACGGCCATGATTTTATTGAAGGAGTCATGGAAAGAGGCGCTCTGGCCACACTTACAGAAAAAGATCTGGGGGAGAAACCTTATCCGTATATCCAGGTAAAGTCCTCCCTTCAGGCAGTGAAAGACATTGCAGAATATTACCTGAAACAACTGAAAATCCCTGTAGTGGGCATTACAGGCAGTGTGGGAAAGACCAGTACCAAAGAGATGATCGCTTCTGTTCTCTCTCAGAAATATCAGGTATTGAAGACCCAGGGGAACTTTAACAACGAACTGGGCCTGCCTCTTACGGTGTTCAACCTTCGAGATGAACACCAGATTGCAGTGTTGGAAATGGGTATCAGTGATTTTGGAGAGATGCACCGGCTGGCCAAGATCGCAAGGCCGGATACCTGTGTTATCACCAATATCGGTCTGTGCCATCTGGAATTTCT
Organism: Blautia sp. An46; assembly: GCF_002161645.1. Classification (NCBI taxonomy): domain Bacteria; kingdom Bacillati; phylum Bacillota; class Clostridia; order Lachnospirales; family Lachnospiraceae; genus Blautia; species Blautia sp. An46. The sequence goes on from NZ_NFIF01000011.1 coordinate 65,435, forward strand.
CAAATCCAGAGACGGAATTTTAAAGGCCAAGACAGAAATCTTTGACTTCCTTCGGGAAGATGGACATATCGTTTTAAACGGAGATGACGATAAACTGGTCACAGTGCAGGAAGTAAAGGGCATTAAGCCAGTGTTCTTTGGCCTGGAAAAGGGCCGGGAAGTCTGGGCAGACCAGGTGCAGCCTGAGGGACTGAAGGGGATTTCCTGCCGGATACATATTGGAGAAGACAGCTTTTCAGTGCTGATCCCTGTTCCGGGACAGCATATGGTATATAATGCTCTGGCCGCAGCAGCAGTGGGAAGGATCTACGGGCTTTCCAATGAGGAAATCCGCCGGGGTATCGAAAGCCTTCAGCCTGTAAGCGGCAGATTCCATATTATCCATACAGACAGATATACCATTATTGATGACTGCTATAATGCAAATCCGGTATCCATGAAAGCATCTCTGGATGTTCTGTCCGATGCCTTGGGAGAAAAGACCGCTATTTTGGGAGATATGGGAGAGCTGGGAGAGGATCAGGTGGAAATGCACCGGGAGGTAGGGGTGTATGCCGCCTCGAAAAATATTGACAGGATCCTCTGCGTAGGCCCCCTGTCTGCTTATATGGCAGAGGCTGCCCGGCTTGCGGCTCCTGCAAAGGAAATCCGGCATTTTGACTCTAAGGAGGAACTGCTGGAAGTCCTTCCTGAAATCTTGAAAAAGGGAGATAATGTTCTGGTGAAAGCTTCCCACTTTATGGAGTTTGGGAAGATCCTGGAAGCTCTTCAAGGATAAATCTTCGGAAGTTTTCCACTGCCGGAGGAGTGTAGAACTGGTCATTGCTGACCATATAGATACTCCTTTTGGCGGTGGAATTTTTTATTTTTATTTTCTTCAGGCTCAGATGGTCCAGAAGTTCCATATCCGGTACAATAGAGATGCCGAAGTTCTGAGCTGTCAGTCCGGCAATGACCCGGTCTTCTTCTGTCTCGTAAGAAATCCGGGGCTTTTCCCCTACTTCCTCAAAGAGACGGTCTACATCATACCGCACACCTGAACCCTGAGAAAAATAAATATAAGGATAGGCCAGAGTCTGGGACAGCTCCACTTCTTCGTATACAGCCAGAGGATGGCTGGCAGGGACGATCAGAACCAGCTGCTGGTTTACTACGGGAACGCAGAGGAGGCCTTTGTCCTCAGGGGGATAGGAAGAAAAGACCAAATCGAAGTGCCGGGCCTTCAGACCGTTCAGCAATTCCTCAGTGATTCCTGTATGAAAGTCAAAATGGATTTCCAGGTCCTTCTGGGTTTCCAGAAACTTGCGGGCCAGGGAGGGCAGCCACTGTATTCCCAATACCCGGAGAAAACCAAGGCGTATGGTACCGGCCCCCTGGGCGCTGCGTTTCAGGCTTTCCACACCAGAATCCAGGGTTCGCAGAGCATTTTCCGCACAGTTTAAAAATTCTTCCCCAAAGGAAGTGAGGACAGTGTTTCTGCCGTTTTTTTCAAAGAGGGGCACGCCCAGTTCTGTTTCCAGCTGGCCGATGGCATGGCTGAGGCTGGGCTGAGCAATGCACAGGCGCTCTGCCGCCCTGGCAAACCGGTGTAAGATGCCCATTGTTCCTACAGACCTGTTTCCAAGAGAATTTTCCCAGATTACAGGTATTGTATATTCAAAAGTGAAGATATGTTTTGATGTGTCTTGTCTGGCTGTAACGGTTTTTATGACATGGACTTTTCTGGGTCATCTGAAAGGCCTGGGAGTGGGAACAGTTCTGGCAGCTTTTACTATGGGAAAGGTAATCGGATGGATCGGAGGCTGGATGGACAGACATGTGGAGTTTGTCTCCTGTATGGAGAAAGAAGAAATCAAAAGAAAAAGACCGCAGAATTATGCGGTCTGATTTTTTTTGAGCATTTCCAGAATAATATTCTGGGTATAGCTGCCAAGGTGCTTTTTCTCCTCTTTTGAGAGCTGTTCCGGGTAGATTGGGTCTCCGTATTCTACCACCACTTTACAGGGCCGGATTTTAGGTGAGTGGGCCTCGAAGATCTCTGCAGAATTGTGAATAGCGATAGGGATTATGGGACAGCCGGTCTTAGTGGCGATCTTAAAACTTCCTTCATGGAAGGGAAGCATTTCCAGTTCGCTTTCGCTTCTGCTTCTGGTACCTTCGGGGAAGATACAGATGGATACGCCATTTTTAATTTCCTCAATGGCAGTGAGTATGGTTTTCATCCCCTCTTCAATATCTTTCCGGTCCAGAAACAGACAGTGCAGATATTTCATCCAGTTGGACAGAAGAGGAATAGGTTCCATTTCTTTTTTTGCAATGTAGCCGGTAGTGTCCGGACAGAGGACATAGGTAAGGAGAATATCGAAATAACTTCGGTGGTTCCCGATATACAGGACCGCCTGATCTTTTGGAACCTTTTCATGGCCCAGGGTCGTAATATGAGCTCCGGTTACTTTCAGGATCAGTCGGAATACGGCCTGGATGAGTCTGAGAGAACTGATATCTTTTTTTCTCGGATCAGATTTTCCAACTATCCATTCGCCGAAAAGAATGGGGATGGACAGAATCAGATATCCTACTACAATAATACAGATAATAATAAAACGAAACATATAATTCAATCCTTTTCCATAAAATTTACAGTGTCAGCAGCAGTCCTTCTATACCAACTGGTATATAAAAGACAAAAAATAAAAAAGCGTTTATCAAGATGCATGAATCCTGCCCTGCCTGTCATCATGGAACCATTATAATGAATCTCTGTAAAATCTGCAAGGAAAAAGAGGCATATTTTTGGTAAATCCTGCATAAATTACTGATAAGGTTGAGAAAGTGAAGGCGGCGGGAGATATGAGGAGATGTGGAGCAGGAATCCTGGTTTTTGTAATCCTCTGCAGCTTCCTGGGAGGATGCAGCATTGAAAAGGTCCGGGCAGGAGACGGGGTTACACCGGAATACACCGTTATGAAGGAAGAAGATTTCCCGGAAAAAGTAAAAGAACTGATCAATGAAAATAAAGAAAAAGAGTTCCAGATGACTTATCAGGATCAGGGATATCTCTATTTGCTAAAGGGATATGGGAAACAGGAAACGGGAGGATACAGCATCCAGATCGAGGACCTGTCTTTGTGGGAGAATGCCATTCATATAAAGACTGTACTTATGGGACCTGAGGATGAGGAGGAGCTGACAGACGAGCCTTCCTATCCCTGCCTGGTGGTGAAGATGAAATACCGGGAAGAGCCGGTAATCTTTGAATAGAAAAGGGGTAGTAGTGTGGAGCTGATAACAAAGAAAATGCATATGCTGGAGAGAAAGTGTCAGGCAGTGAGCCAGATTACCTTTGACGAGGATATGAATGTGCCGGATGTAAAGCCCGATATGGGAAGGATGATACAGAAGAAAGGAAACATCCAGATTGAGGACATCCAGATTACCGAGGGAAAGGCTTATATTACCGGGGCTCTCCAGGTATTCCTGCTCTATGTCAGCGACAGTGAAGAACGGAACATTGAAAGCCTTATGGGGAATCTCCCTCTGGGAGAAAATCTGAATCTGGAGGGACTGGAAAACGGCGACAAGGTCCAGCTAAAATGGGAAATAGAAGACCTTACAGTACATTTTATCAATTCCAGAAAGCTGAATATTAAGGCTCTGGTAACATTTACCGCCTATGCAGAGGAAGTAAGAGAGACGGAACTGCCTATAGGAGTGGAAGACGGGGATATCTCTCAGAAAAAAGAGGACCTTTCCGTCATGGGAACGGCAGTACATAAAAAAGATACTATGAGGATAAAGGAGGATATCAGTCTGGCGTCTAATAAGCCGGATATTTACCAGCTCCTCTGGAATACTGTGGAAATCCGGGGACTGGACATACGGACAGAACAGGATAAGGTGGCGGTAAAAGGAGAACTTTTTGTTTTTGTTCTATATAGAGGAAATGACGACAACAATTCTCTTCAGTGGCTGGAACATTCTCTTCCTTTCTATCAGGAACTGGAGTGTCCGGGATGTAATAACGATATGATCCCCAACGTGGAAGTTTCCATGGCCCAGAGCGATTTAAAGGTAAAGCAGGACGAAGATGGAGAAGAGCGGATGATTGGCGTGGATGTAGTCCTGGATCTGGAGATGAATATTTATGAGGAGGAAGAAATATCCCTTCTTCTGGATGTATATACGCCGGCCAGAGACTGCCAGGCCCTTCGGGAAGAAAAGCGGCTGGAAAGTCTGCTGGTGAAAAATTTTTCCAAGTGTAAGGTCAGCGACAGAGTGAAGGCGGAGAACAGCCAGGGAAAAATCCTTCAGATCTGTCACAGCGACGGAAATGTAAAGATTGATGAGACCAGCATTACAGATAAAGGAATCCTGGTAGAGGGAATCGTTCAGGTAAGGATTTTGTATATTATCAGCGATGATGAGATGCCCTTCTATTCTATGGAGACTATGATACCTTTCTCCCATCTGATAGAAGCCCCCGGCATTTCCCAGGACTGTACCTACCATCTCCGCACGGATCTGGAGCAGCTTTCCACTACCATGATCGACAGTGATGAAATCGAAGCCAAGATCATCATTAATCTGAACGCTCTGGTTTTAAAAGGAACAAGAACAGGCATCATCCGGGGAATCGAGGAAAAGGAACTGGATAGGGAGAAACTGAGCAGTATGCCGGGAATCGTAGGATACCAGGTTCAGCCTGGGGATTCTCTCTGGGACATTGCAAAGAAATTTTATACCACTATAGATACCATTATCCAGTTGAACCATCTGGAGGACCAGGAAGTCCGACCTTATGATACATTGATCCTGATGAAAAAAGTAGAGGGATAGAAATATCTGAAAAATAAGGGGCTGCCGCATTAGTCATATGTCAGGAATATTTATACATTTTATGCGAATTTGTCGAGCATAGCTTTGAGACCATAGGCTCAAAGCAGCACAGACTGAGCAAGAAAATGTATAAATATTCTCGACTTTTGATTAATGCGACAGCTTCATTTGCTTTACCTGTTGAAAAATAATGATATTTCAGATAGAATGGAATGTATTAGAAAGGATACAATATACAGAAGTCAGAGGGAGGAGAAATCATGAGATTGAGAGCGCTGGCCAAGATCAATCTGGGACTGGATGTTTTAGGAAAGAGAGAAGACGGATATCATGAACTGCGCATGATCATGCAGACTATTAATATGTATGATCAGCTGGAAATGGAAATAAGCCCGGAGCCGGGCATCCATATTTCTACAAACCTTCCTTTTATTCCCACAAATGAAAATAACCTGGTATATAAGGCTGCAAAACTCTTAATGGATGAATTCGATATTCAGCAGGGACTTACAGTAGAACTGCAGAAATTTATACCTGTTGCAGCAGGTATGGCCGGAGGGAGCTCCGATGCTGCCGCTGCCATGATAGGAGTAAACCGTCTGTTTGGACTGGGACTTACTGTTAGGGAACTGATGGAGAGAGGAGTAAAGGTAGGAGCAGATGTTCCCTATTGTCTGCTAAGAGGCACTGCTCTGGCAGAAGGAATCGGAGACAAGCTCAGGTCTCTTCCTGCCTGTCCCGGCTGCTATGTACTTATCGGAAAGCCGGGAATCAGCGTTTCCACAAAATATGTCTATGAGAACCTTCATGCAGACAGGCTGGAGTATCATCCCAATATTGATAAGATGCTGGAAGCCATTCAATGGCACAATCTGTATAAAATTGCCGATTTAATGGGAAATGTTCTGGAAACAGTGACCATACCTAAGTATCCTGTAATCCAGGAAATCAAAGATCATATGAAGGAGCATGGGGCTTTAAATGCCATGATGAGCGGCAGCGGCCCTACAGTATTCGGCCTTTTTGATGATAAGAATACGGCGGAGCAGGCCTGTGAAGAACTTCGGGCCAGCCATCTGGCAAAGACGGTTTTCTTGACTACAGTTTTTAACAATGGAGGAAGGAGGAAATAAGCATGGAGCTGGAAATGCATATGGATGAATATCTGCCTCTCAGGGATGTAGTCTTTAATACCCTCCGGGCGGCAATCCTTAAAGGAGAGCTGAAGCCGGGAGAGCGTCTTATGGAAATTGCTTTGGCGGATAAGCTGGGGGTAAGCAGGACGCCTATCCGGGAGGCTATCCGGAAACTGGAGCTGGAAGGCTTGGTGGTCATGGCCCCCAGGAAGGGAGCAAAGGTGGCCTCCATTACAGAAAGGGACTTGAATGATGTGCTGGAAGTGAGAAAGGGTATGGAGGTACTGGCAGTATCTCTGGCCTGCCAGCGGATCACGAAAGAAGAACTGGATAAACTAGAGGAGATAGAGGGAAGATTTCAGGCTCAGATAGAGGCGGGAAATCTTACAGAGCTGGCGGAAATAGATGTGGAATTCCATGATACCATCTATAAAGCCACCAATAATCAGAGACTGGTCCAGCTGCTGAACAATCTTCGGGAGCAGATGTACCGCTACAGAGTGGAGTATCTGAAAGACATTGCTGTCCGCAGGACTCTGGCGGAGGAACACCGTTCTATCTGTGAAGCTCTTCGGGCAGGAGATGAGACCAAAGCTCTGGACTTTATACGGGTCCATATAGACAATCAGCAGAAAGCAATCATCCGGGGTCTGAACCAGGAAACCGATTCACCGCAGGAATAAAATTGAAAAAAGTTCACATAATAAAGGAGCGCACCATTTTATGGCCGCTCCTTTATTATTACATAGAAACTTTAAGGAGAGACAAATGAGTGAAAAGATATCCAGCAAAATAGAAAAAAATGGGGAATATGTAAGAAAACGTCTGAAAAACTGTGATGATTTTATTATCCGTCCTATGGTTCTGGGGGAAGGAAAGAAAATCCGCTGCCTGGTGGTCTACATCGAGGTGGCGGTGAGCAATATGATGCTGGAGGACTCGGTGATTGGAAAACTGGTCAACCATATGTGGGAGATGCCTTCTGATAAAATCCTGGAATTTGTCCGGGACAATGGTATGGGGATTTCAGATGTCCAGCCTCTGGATACTATGGAGGAAGTGTTTGCCTCTATGATGGCAGGAAATGCCGTGTTTTTCCTGGACGGCTACAGCCGGGCCATCAAGGTTTCCAGCAAGGGATATCCTAACCTGAGTGTTTCAGAATCCACCAGAGAGAAAGTGCTCAGAGGCTCCAAAGAAGGATTTACCGATGCTGTGAAGACCAATTCTGCTCTGGTGCGGAAGCGGATCCGGGACACCAGGCTGAAAGTAAAACAGAAGACCCTGGGAGAAAGAAGCCAGACAGTGGTCCAGCTTTTGTATATGGAGGATCTGGTCCGTCCCGGCCTGGTGGAGGAAATCGAGAAAAGGCTGGATTCCTTTGTCATAGACGGCGTTTTGGACTCAGGTGTTCTGGAACAGATGACAGAAAGCAGCTGGCTTTCTCCCTTTCCCCAGTTTCAGACTACGGAACGTCCGGATAAATGTGCCGCAGAAATCTTAAACGGCAGGATACTCCTCCTTACAGACCACTCTCCGGTAGGGCTGCTCCTTCCGGCAGTTTTCAATGATTTTCTTCAGGTAAGTGAAGATTATTATAATCGTTTTGCTATTGTATCCCTTCAGCGCCTGATTCGGTACGGGGCGGTAATCCTGACCTTATTGTTTTCCGGCACTTATCTGGCAGTAACGAATTTTCATACCCAGGTTCTTCCCACAAATCTCATATTATCCTTTTCAGAAGCCAGACAGGGAGTGCCTTTTCCCGGAATGCTGGAAGTCCTCCTTATGGAACTGGCCTTTGAGACCATACGGGAGGCAGGGGTTCGGATGCCCGGGCCTCTTGGGGGGACCATTGGTATTGTAGGAGGGCTGATCATAGGACAGGCGGCGGTAACTGCCAATCTGGTAAGCCCTATTGTTGTAGTGGTGGTAGCTGTCACCGCCCTCAGTTCCCTTGCCATTCCTACAGATGAGTTTTCGGCGCCTTTCCGCCTGCTGAAATTTGGCTTTGTCATTCTGGGCGGGACTATGGGGGTTTTTGGAATGCTGCTGGGCCTGTATCTGGTCCTGAGCCACCTGGCAGGACTGAAAAGCTTTGGAATTCCCTACCTGTCTCCTTTTGCTGCACAGAATAAAGAGGGCTACAGCGGAGAACGGGACAGCTTTATCCGCTTCCCGCTGCCTTTCCTTACCAGACGTCCGGTATATGCCAGAAAGGAAGAGCAGATAAGGCTTCGGGACGGGAGAAAGATAAAAGAAAAGGGGAAGCGCCATGTATACTGATAATGCCAGAATTTCCCACAGACAGCTTTTCCGGCAGATTCTTACAGGGCTGCTGGGAATCTATTTCCTGGCAGTGCCGGTGCTGCCGGAGATGACAGGGAGGCAGGGAGTCCTCTGTCTCCTTACGGCGTCGGGAATTTATGGGATTTTATGTATTTATTTTGTCAGACTCAGGAATTTCTTTCAGGTGCCGGAAAAATATATGGGGAAAGTGTGGGGAAAGATTTTTATTTTTCTTTATACCTCCTGGCTGTGGTTTATGGGAGTATACCTTCTTCTCATGACTGCCAGGATCACAGGCAGATTTCTGATAGAAGGCAGCAAAGCCTGGGCAGTGATACTCCTGGCGGCTTTTGCCGCTTATCTGGGCAGTCATCAAGGACTGGAGCGGAGAGGGAGAATGGCAGAAATATCTTTTCCGGTGCTGGTTCTGATATTGGTGGGAATGACGGTTCTGGCGTCTCTTCAGGTCCGTCCGGAATATCTGGAGGAAATGGGAGAACTGACTTTATCCGGCTGGGTCAGAGGGAGCTGGGAGATGTTGTGTGTGTTTCTGCCTTTTGGGTTTCTTCCTGTGGCACTGGGAAATGTAACCAGGCCGGGAGATACGGGAAAAGTCATGTGGGGAACTATAGGGCTGATTACAGGGCTGCTGGTACTGGCCCTTATTATCCTGCAGGGAAGCTTCGGACTGGGCGGCTATGAACATGAGAAATATCCTATGATACGGCTTATGAGCGGCATCCGTCTTCCAGGAGATTTCCTGGAAAGGGTGGATATTTTCTGGGTTGCAGCGGCTGTGTTTGGAATTCTTTTCAGTCTGGGCAGTGTGTTTTTTTACAGTCATGAGCTTCTGGTCAGAATCCATCTGGAAAAATCAGCACTTTTTGCCGGTGTAGCAGTAGTTCTGGGAGCCCTGGCCTGTGAGAGGGCAGGAGTAGATGCAAGCTTTTTTGTACGAATTACTATAGAGCTTTACGGCCCTCTGCTGTTTTTCCTTTTGATCCTGGCGGGACTTACTGGTCCCAGGGGAAAAATTATAAAAACAGGGCTTTTGAGCCTTTCTCTTCTTTTTCTTTCCGGATGCGGAGTTTCTCTGGAAAACAGGGCCTTTCCCCTTTCCATGGGGGTAGATTATGAAAACGGACATTATCGGATCGTCTATGGGATTCCCCAGCTGTCAAAGGTCACAGGGCAGAACAAAGAGGAGACCCAGTCCGGGGAAGAACAGTCCCTGGTCTATCAAGGGCTGACTCCTGAGGATGCCCAGGACCGTTTTAATGAAAACCAGGAAAATTATTTGGATATGGGGCATATCAAAGCCCTGGTCCTGGGAGAGGGCATCCTGAACAACAGAGAGGCTCTGGAAGAACTTCTGGCCTTTCTGGAAGAGAATCCTGCAGTAGCTGGAAATATCTATGTGTTTGCCACAGAGGATATGGAAGAGCTGATGAGCCTGGATGGACAGGGAGTAGATTCCCTGGGGGACTATCTCACGGGAATCCTGGAGAACACCCTGGAGGAAAAGGAACAGGAGGCAGCAGTGCTTCAGGATCTGTACGGGGCCTGGCACAGGGAGGAGGAGCTGCCGGAACTTCCCGAAGTAACAATCGTGAATAAAAAGCCAAGTATCCGTCAACACTCCTGATAAGATCAGGAGGTGTTACATAGATGAAGAGATTTAAGATAAATAAAAAGACTTTCCTGTGGGCGGTTCTCATTGGCCTTATGGGTACTGTAATCCTGACGTTGGTGCAGGCGGCAGCTTTTCGGGCAGAAAAAGAAGAACTTCAGCAGCGGCTGGACAGGGAGATACAGGAAGGGATCGCAGAAGAAATCTTCCGTCTTCATGTAGTGGCAAACAGCGACAGTCAGGAGGATCAGGAGCTGAAAATGGCAGTGAAAAAAACTGTGGTGGACTGTCTGGCCCAGGGGCTTGGAGAAAAGGCAGGGTTGGAAGAAACCAGAAACTGGGTTCTTGAAAATCTTTCTGATATAGAAAATGCCGCTGCAGAAACCATAAAGAGCCAGGGAGAGACCTATCCTGTAGCTGCCAGTGTGGAAACGGCCTATTTCCCTGACAAGACCTATGGAGACTGCACCTTTCCCGCAGGAGAATATGAGGCTCTTAATATACGGATCGGAAAGGCGGAAGGAAAAAATTGGTGGTGCGTCCTCTATCCCAGTCTCTGCTTTATAGACGACACCTGGGGGATCGTGTCTCAGGAGAAAAAGGAAGAGCTGAAAGAAGTTCTTACAGAGGAAGAATTTCAGGCAATCCTTGGAAATCCGGAGGAAAAGAAAAAAGTCAGGGTGGGATTTAAATGGTTTTAGTCTTGCAATCTGCCGGGGTTAAGGGTACAATGAAACACAGCGATAGAAACAGGTAAAGAGGTTATTATATGAAGGAAATAAAGGATGCCCCTATCGGTGTGTTTGACTCAGGGGTAGGAGGCCTGACCGTTGCCAGAGAGATCATGCGGAACCTTCCCCAGGAAAAAATCGTATATTTTGGAGACACGGCCAGAGTTCCCTACGGAAGCAAATCAAAAGAAACCATTATCCGCTACTCCCGTCAGATTGTAAGATTTCTGAAGACTCAGGAGGTCAAAGCCATTGTGGTGGCCTGCAATACGGCCAGCGCCCTGGCCCTGGAGACCATATCTGAGGAGACAGATGTCCCCATGATCGGCGTAGTAGAGCCGGGGGCCAAGGTGGCGGTGGAGACTACCAGAAATAAAAAAATCGGGCTTATCGGAACAAGAGGGACTGTGAAGTCGGGGCTGTATCAGAAAGTGATACAGAAGGAGGACCCGGAGATACAGGTCATTGGCCAGCCCTGTCCTTTGTTTGTACCTCTTGTGGAAGAAGGATGGCTCAAGGACGAGATTACTCTGGAGGTGGCCAGGCGGTATCTGGATCCCCTTCTTTCCCAGGACATTGACACCCTGATACTGGGATGCACCCATTATCCCCTTCTCCGCTCTCTTCTGAAGAGTCTGGTGGGAGATAAAGTAACATTGGTAAATCCCGCCTATGAAACGGCTCTGGCTCTGGGAAGACTGCTGGAAGATAAGGGACTTTTAAGAGAAGGAAAAGAAGAGGAAGAATTTCCCTACCGGTTCTTTGTCAGCGATGAGGAAGAGCATTTCCAGAAATTCGCCAATTCTATTCTTCCCTATGATGTGAAAACTACCAAGCAGATACAGATAGAGGAGTATTGAAAATGGAAAAAGATGTGTTAGTTACCATCAGGGGCCTTCAGACCCTGGAAAATATAGAAAATCCGGAAGAAGTAGAACTGGTGGCAAAGGGAGACTACTACTACCGAAACGGCCATCATTACATACTTTTTGACGAAGTCACCGAAGGCTTTTCAGAGCCTACCCGGAATACTATTAAGATTACGGACAAAAGCGTGGAGGTAAAGAAAAAAGGCGTTACCAACGTGCAGATGATCTTTGAGGAGAATAAGAAGAACCTTACATATTACGCCACTCCTTTTGGAAATCTCCAGATGGGGATCGCCGCCACAAAGATTGCGGTGAAGGAAGAAGAGGCAGGGCTGGATCTGGCTATTGATTATGCTTTGGAGATTAATGCGGAGCATGCGGCAGACTGCCAGATACAGATTAATGTAAAACCTAAAGAAGCAGGGAATTTTTCTCTGGATGCAACGCTGTAGGACTAGAATTATAAAGTTCTGTTATATGGAACAGACAGGAAAAAGCTCCCGGAAACATTTTTATACCGATGTTTCCGGGAGCTTTTTCGTAAGGGTCATATTTATTCTTTATTGGTCAGACTTGATGCCTTTGCCTTCATCCTCTGGAAGAAACCAGGTTTCTTGGCCGGCGGTGTCAGAGAACCTCTCAGGCCTCTTACGCTCATAATATAGATACCGCTTACTTCAGCTTTGATCTCCTTTTTTACAGGAATCAGATCGTATACAGATTCATCAGCCACCAGAGACATGATTCTGGGACCGATCTTTGCCTTTACGATAGGCAGTTTTGAACGACGCATAAGCTTGGGAGTCTGGTCAATGACCATCTGTGGAAGTCCTGACTGCTTAATGGGAAGTCGTTTCTTATCAATTACCAGCATGGTGATGGTCTGCTTTGCCGCCTCCATCTGCTCCTGCTGTTCATCTCTTTTTTTCTGGGCCCTTTTGCCAAAGAAATAGAGGACAACAAGGCCGATGATCAAAATAGCCACGATTATAAAAAATACTATCCAGCCATTCATTTGTATAAAACCTCCTAGAATCTCTATGTCATACTTCAACTATTCTAGCATTGTTTCCTGGAAAAGGCAACTAAAAATGGAGAGAAAGCCTTTCAATTTAGGCCTATATGTGGTATAACACCATTTATAAAGCTAATTTTTAATGAGAGGAATGAAAGCATGAAGAAAAAACTTGTAGCCCTTCTTTTGACTGTGGGTGTTCTTGGCCTTGCTGCCGGATGCTCTAATGAGGAAGAGAATGAAAATACCGAAAATACTGCCCAGGAGACAGAGGAAGAATCTGTGGTCAACGAAGAGGGACTGGTAGTGGCTGTGGATGTAGACAATCTGGAGGACTATGTGACTCTGGGAGAGTACCAGAACCTGACTGCGGAAGAGGAACCGAAGTCTGAAGTGACAGAAGAGGATGTGGATTCCTACATAGAGAGACAGCTTATTAACAATTACGATCCGGTAGAGGTTACAGAAGACCGTGCTGTCCAGGAAAACGACACAGTAAATATCGACTATACAGGATACCTGGACGGGGAAGCCTTTGACGGAGGCTCAGCCCAGGGGCAGGATCTGCTTATCGGTTCCGGCAGCTTTATTGACGGATTTGAGGATGGACTTATCGGCCATAAGAAAGGTGAGACAGTAAGTCTGGACCTGACTTTCCCGGAGGATTACAGTCCGAATCCGGATCTGGCGGGACAGGCGGTGGTCTTTGAGGTGACCATTAATTCTATATCAGAACCAGCTGCCCTTACTGATGAATGGGCAGCTGCCAATACAGACTATGGTACCGCAGAAGAGTATCGCAATGCCCAGAAGGAAAGCCTGGTCCAGCAGACGGACAATGAGTATGAAAGTCAGGTGAAATCCGATTTATTCCAGCAGGTTACAGAAAATTCAGAGATTAAGGATTACCCGGAGGAGGCCCTGAATGACCTGAAAACGGACATTGAGACTCAGATGGATAATCTGTATACCTCAACTTATGGTGTGAGCCTTGACGAATATCTGGAATCTCAGGGGATATCCCAGGAGGAGGCAGATCAAAGCTTTGACGAGACAGCTAAAAGCTATCTGTCCCAGTATATGATCACCCAGGCGATCCTTGATGCAGAGGGAATTACCCTTACAGAAGCAGATTATGAGAAGGCTTTGGATGAATTCGCCCAGCTCAGCGGTTTCTCTGATGGTGAGGCTATTAAAAGCATGTATTCAGATATGACTGTGCTGAAAGGCAATGTACTCTGGAATGTGGCTTGCGATGCAATTATGTCAACTGCAAACATAACAGAAACCACTGAGACAGCAGAAGAAACCCAGACAGAAGAGGCTGCTCAGTAAAATCCAGAAAGAAAGTATACAGGAAGCAGGAAGATTTAGTGTTTGCCATGTAAGGTAATAAGGGGTGAAAAGAATGGCAAAGAAGAAAAAAGGAAAGAAAAAAAATCAGAAAAAAAAGATACTCATGGGGACGCTGGCCGGCGTAGTGGTGCTGGCAGTGGGAGCTGGGGCAGGAGTTTTCCTGTACCAGAATGTGTTTTCAGGTTCCAGGGAAGAAGTACTGAAAGAGTATATGGCCTGTATAGAAGCAGGCGAGTATGAGAAGATGTACGACTTTCTGGACAGCTCTTCCCAGGAGACAGTCTCTCAGGAGGATTTTGTGACCAGAAACCAGAATATCTATGAAGGTATTGAGGCTTCTGACATCCAGCTTGATATTTCTGAAGGTCAGGACAGAGGGCAGCCGCTATCCTACAGTGTGACTATGAATACCATTGCAGGAGAGATTTCCTATGATAACAATACGGCCTTTGAGCGAGAGGACGGAGACTGGAAGATTGTATGGACCGATGCCATGATTTATCCATCCCTGGGAGAAAACGACAGGGTAAGCGTCACCACTCTGGAAGCAGAGAGAGGGAGCATTTATGACCGGAATCAGAACCTGCTGGCAGGTCAGGGAACCGTACAGTCTGTAGGTCTGGTGCCGGGGAAAATGGATGTACAGCCCCAGGAGGAAATCCAGGCAATTGCCCAGATACTGGGAACTACAGAAGATAATATTAACTCCAGCTTGGACGCATCCTGGGTCCAGACAGATAGTTTTGTGCCTTTAAAAGAAATGACCCAGGAGCAGCTGGACCAGCCTTATACAGATGCAGATGGCAATGAGACTGGACAGACAGTTCAGGAGGCTCTGCTGTCCTACCCGGGAGTAATGATCTCTGAGACAGAGAGCCGGGTGTACCCTTATGGAGAGAGCACAGCTCATCTTCTGGGCTACGTCCAGCAAATCAGTGCAGAAGAACTGGAGGAAATGGCGGACCAGGGCTATAACGACCAGAGCATTATCGGAAAGAGCGGACTGGAAAGCCTTTATGAGGAACGGCTCAGGGCCAGAGACGGGCACAAAATCTCTATTTTAGATTCAGAGGGAAATGAGAAAGAGGCTCTGGCTATGGAGCCGGCCCAGGATGGAGAGGATATTACTCTGACTATAGATATCAACTGGCAGACAAAAGTTTATGAGGCTTACCAGGAGGACGAAAGCTGTTCTGTAGTTATGAATCCTAAGACAGGAGAAATTTTGGCTCTTGTGTCTACGCCTTCCTATGACAGCATGGACTTTGTTCTGGGAATATCCCAGGAACAGTGGGACTCTCTGAATAATGATGAGACCCAGCCTCTCTATAACCGATTCCGTCAGACCTGGGTGCCCGGCTCTTCCTTTAAACCGGTTATTGCAGCCATTGGACTGAGTACAGGAACTTTGAACGCAGAGGAAGATCTGGGAGCCAGCGGACTGTCCTGGCAGAAAGACAGCAGTTGGGGTGACTATTATGTAACTACCCTTCATGAATACAGCGGAGCAGCCAATCTGAGGAATGCGCTGGTGTATTCGGATAACATATACTTTGCAAAAGCGGCTCTTCAGATCGGAGCGGATACCCTTGCCCAGCAGTTAGAGAAACTGGGATTTAATCAGGATATTCCTTTTGACATTGTTATGACTTCCTCTCAATATTCTAATACAGAGGGAATTGACACGGAAATCCAGCTGGCAGATTCCGGTTACGGCCAGGGACAGATCCTGGTGAATCCTCTTCATCTGGCCTGCATCTATTCCGCATTCTTTAATGAAGGAGATATGATCGCGCCTTATCTGGAATATGAAGAAGGCAAGACAGCTTCTTACTGGATTGAGGACGCCTTTACTCCAGAGGCAGCCCAGACAGTATATGAGGATATGCAGGAAGTAGTCAGCGATGCAGGAGGCACCGGACACGCAGCTTCTTCCGTTGCAGGAGTAACCCTTGCAGGTAAGACCGGCACTGCAGAGATCAAAGAATCCCAGGAAGATACAGAAGGCACGGAGCTGGGCTGGTTTGCAGTATACAATGTGGGAGAATCAGATGAGAACACAGTATTGATGCTGAATATGGTAGAAGATGTAAAAGGCAGAGGTGGAAGCGGATATGTTGTGGACAAAGATGTGGAAATCTGGAACCAGATGGCAGTTTCTGAGTAAAAGACGGCTGGCCCTGTTTTTCGGGCTGCTGTTCCTTGGAGGGACGATTCTCTCTGGCTGCAGCAGCCAGGGAGGAATGGTCCAGGCTGAGACTCTGGAGGATGAGACAGCCCAGGCGGAAGAGACACAGAATAACAGTAATATCCAGGGGAACCAGGACGGGAGCAGCACAGGAGAACTTTCGGTGACTTATCTGGATGTAGGCCAGGGAAATGCCATGGTGGTCCAGTCGGAAGGCCAGACGATGTTTATAGACGGAGGCCCCAGAGAAAGTTCTTCCTTTGTAGTCAGCTATCTGAAACAGCAGGGAATTGAAAAGTTGGATTACATGGTGATCTCTCATTTTGACGAAGACCATCTGGCCGGAGCTATTGGCGCTCTTTACAATTTTCCTGTAGGAACCCTGATCACGGCAGATTATGAAACAGATTCCTCTATTTATGATTCTTACAGAGAAGTGGTGGAGGAGAAGGGCTATGAGGTTATCCATCCTTTGGTGGGGCAGGAGTTTTCTCTGGGAAGCGCCAGTTTCCGGATCGTTTCGCCAGTGAGCTATGGACATGAAGATGAAAACCAGGATTCTGTGGGAATTGTTCTGGAGAACGGTGGGGACCGGTTTTTCATAGGCGGAGACATTGGCCTGGAGGGTGAGCAGGAGATTTTAGAGGCAGGCATAGATATTCAGGCAGACGTTATGCTGATGAACCATCATGGCTCTCATGTAAGCCGGGAATTTTTTCAGACGGTGAATCCTTCCTGGGCAGTGATCAGCTGCGGAGAGGGAAACAGCTACGGCCATCCCCGGCAGGATACCGTGGAGCTGCTCCAGGAGTTTCAGGTACCTCTGTTCCGCACAGACAGACAGGGGACCATTACCGCTGTAAGCAGAGGCCAGGGCATTACCTTTGATCAGGAGCCCTGCAACGACTATACGCCGGGAGACAGCTCCCGGGGAGCAGATGAGGAGACTCAGAAGGAAACAAGAGGAAGCCTCAGTAATTCTACGAGAGAGGCATGTGATTATATTCTAAATATCCATACAAAGAAGATTCACCTGCCGGACTGCGGCTCCGTAAATTCCATGGATGAGGACAATATAGCATACTATAAAGGAGATAAGGAAACACTCATTGATCAGGGATATACACCCTGCGGAAATTGTATGAGATAAATAAGAACAGAATTAGAAAAACCGAATCAGAAAAAGCAGATAAGATTGTTTGCAGGTATTGCGCAGTTTTATCTGCTTTTTATTCATGACAATAGACAGTTCGCAGAGCGTGCTGTTTATTTTTTATAGGGGTCTCCAGACTGCCCTATAGAATAAAAAAGCCCTTATATTGTATTGGATTGGATTGGATTGGGGCGGAGGTGCGGGGCTAAGAATCCGATTATTGAGATATCAACTGTACAACAGGACTAGAATACCTCTGGATTACCGATTTTCGGAATCTGGGAGGTAGTATTTGCCATGGGACTACGGCCTGAGAAGGGAAAATTGGGCCTGAGAGGTAGGAATAGATATGGGGCTACGGCTCAGGAAGGGGAAATTTGAATCCGAGAGGTAGAAATAACCATAGGACTGCGGCCCAGGAAGGGGAAATTTGAATCTGAGGGGTAGAAATAGCCATGAGACTGCGGCCCAGGAAGGGGAAATTTGAATCTGAGAGGTAGAAATAGCCATGGGACTGTGGCCCAGGAAGGGAAAAATGGAATCTGAGGGGTAGAAAGAGTCTGGAATGTACCGCCTGGGAAGGAGAATTTGAACCCTGGGAGGTAGTAGTTGCCTGCGCTACTAAAATATGCTATAGTGTAAAACATTGAAATTTTTCATCTGTAAAGGAGGATAAAACAGTATGTATGACCATTTTTCAGATTTAGGACGATATGTTTCTATTTTAGACAGGCTTATGAAAATGTATTATGACCGGGGGCTGTCGGATTATGAGATCGGCTGGGGACAGCAGTTTTATGTGGAGTATATCTACGATCACCCAGGAGCCACTCCTCAGGAAATGGCCCAGTGTATCCGTGTGGATAAAGGAACGCTGACCAAGACCATAAAGAAACTGACAGAAGTAGGATATATCCGTGTGGCGGGAGACGAAAGAGACCGGCGGATGAAACATCTGTATCTGACAGAGAAAGCTCTTCCGGCGGCAGAACAGATCAAAAAAATACACGGCGCTTTTTTCGAGGATCTCCAGGCGGGGATTTCCGGAGAGGATCTGAATGTAACAGAAAACACCCTGCACCGCATAGCAGACAACATTAACAAGAAAGTATGGCACAGAATGGAGGAACATCATGGAAAATAAAGAAAGTGTGGAAATATCCGGCGGGAAGAGGACAATGATATTTATCTGTCTGGTAGTTTCAGGAATCGCCTCTTCTACCTTATCAACAGCTATGACTACAGCACTGCCGAATCTGGTAGAATATTTCGGGGTCAATACCTCCCTGGGACAGTGGGTTACCAGCGGATATTCTCTGGCTATGGGAATGATCATGCCTCTCACGGCTTTTCTCATCACCAGGTTTCCTACGAAAAGATTGTATTTATCCGGTATCGGGATTTTTATCCTGGGACTGCTTCTCAGCATCTTTTCCGGTAATTTCGGGATCATGATGGTGGGAAGGGTTCTTCAGGCCTGCGGAAACGGAATCCTTATGGCGGCAGCTCAGGTGGTGATCCTTACGGTTTATCCCATTGAGAAAAAGGGTACCATGATGGGAACTTACGGCCTGGCTACAACAGCGGCGCCTATCATTGCCCCAACTGTTGCGGGACTGCTGATCGATGCTTTTGGGTGGAAATCTATTTTTTATGTGGTCCTGGTGATCATGGCAGTATCCTTTGTATTATCGGCAGCAGTGTTTGAAAATGTACTGGAACTCCAGGATAAGAAGTTCGATGTTCTTTCCTTTGTGGAAAGTATCTTTGCATTCGGGGGCATAACCCTGGGTCTTGGAAATATTACCACTTACGGTCTGATCAGTGTTCAGGCAGGGGCGCCTCTGCTGATCGGAATTCTGGTGTGCTTCTTCTTTGTCGCCCGCCAGCGGGGTCTGGACACTCCTTTCCTGGATGTGAAGATCCTCAGCAATAAAAACTATGCGGTAAGTGTCATCGCCAGTATGGTCCTTTATCTGGTCATGATGGGATCCTCGGTCATGATGCCCCTGTATGTCCAGAGTGTTATGGGCTATTCCGCAGTGGTGTCCGGTCTGGTTACCCTGCCGGGATCTGCGGCTACAGCTATTGTCAGCCCCTTTGCAGGTAAGATTTACGACAAGATGGGGATCAAAAAGATTTTTGTCCTTGGTTCTGCGGTGCTGCTGATCAGCAATCTGGGCATGTTCTTCCTGAGCCTGGAGACCCCTCTCTGGATCGCAGCAGTTTTGAATGTTATAAGGAATATCTCTATAGGCTGTCTGATGATGCCTCTGCTGACCTGGGGAACCAGCAACGTGGACTTCCGTAAAGTGGCAGATGCTTCCTCACTGCTGACTTCTTTCCGTACCATTGCAGGTTCTGTGGGTTCTGCTCTGTTTGTGGGAATTATGACGGCAGTGAGTGCGGCTTCTGAAGCAGCTTATGGAGACAGGGCTTTAATCCACGGTATGAATATATCTTTCCTGTGCATGGCAGCCGGGGCTTTCTTTCTTTTACTGAGCGCGGTATTTGCAGTGAGAAAAACAAAAACAGGTAATGATTACTGCAGTAGGTAAAGGCCAGGGAATCGTCTTGCGCCTCTCTTCCCGACGTAGTAAAATGAAACTACGTCAGGGAGGGATAAACTATGGGAATTCTTTACGTATCAGATCTGGATGGCACATTGCTGAATACCAGTGCCAGCCTCAGCCCATACACCATAAAGACCATCAATGGTTTAGTAGAGAAAGGGATGCTGTTTACCTATGCTACGGCACGGTCTTTAAGTTCTGCATCGGTGGCCGCAAAAGGCCTGAATCCTAAAATTCCTGTAATTGTGTATAACGGGGCATATATTATGGAACCGGCAACCGGGAATATTCTTGCGTCAGAAAGTTTTACAAAAGAAGAACGTTCCTATGTGGAAAGAAAATTGTCTGGATATGGAGTGAGTCCGGTTGTGTATTCGTTTATTAAAGGCAGAGAGTGCGTATCTTGGAATCTCTTGCAGATAAACGAAGGAAAAAAGAGATATTTTGGCAACAGACAAGGAGATAAAAGACTTCGCCCTGTTGAGAATGAAAAAAAGCTTTATGAAGGTGAGGCCTTTTATTATACCTGTATTGGGGAAGAAGAAGAGCTAAAGCCCCTTTATGATATCTTTGCCGGGGATGAAAGATATACCTGTACATTTCAACAAGAATTGTATCGTCCCGAATATTGGCTGGAGATTATGCCTAGAAAGGCAACAAAGTATAATGGGATTTTAAAACTGAAAGAATTGTGGCATTGCGATAAGGTAATATCATTTGGAGACTCTGTCAACGATATTCCTATGTTCCAGATTTCTGATCAATGTTATGCGGTAGAAAATGCAGTTGATAGTCTTAAAAAGCTGGCAACGGGAATTATCGGAAATAATGACTCAGACAGTGTTGCAAAATGGCTGGAGGAAAACTTCAGAGAATAGGTAAGGAAGACGTTTTTTATGGAATGGAAACCATTGCCGGTGGGAATTGATGATTTTGAAAAAATAGTAACAGGGGATTACTTTTATGTAGATAAAACACTTTTTATCAAGGAACTATTGGACATGAAAGGAGAAGTAAATCTTTTCACACGTCCCCGCCGTTTTGGAAAAACTTTGAATATGAGTATGCTGAGATATTTTTTTGAGGAAAATCCAGAAAATGTTTCACGGATATTCCAGGGCTTGAATATTATGGATGCCGGAGAAAAATATCTGGATCATATGGGTAAATATCCGGTTATTATGATTTCCCTAAAGTCTATGAAGCAGCCTTCCTATGAACTGGCTTTTGAAATGCTGAAAAAAGCCTTAAAAGGGGAATTTCAGCGCCATTGGCAGTTGGTCTCAGACAGCGGCAGACTTACCGATGCAGATCAGAAGAGGTATCTGAGGCTGCGGGATCTGGAGGGAACAGAAGCAGACTACGCAGATGCGTTAAAGTTCCTTTCGGAATGCCTTTGCAGATGTACGGGGAGAAAGACCGTCATTTTAATTGATGAATATGATGTGCCATTAGAAAATGCCTATTTCAGCGGTTTTTATGACAGGATGACCGATACCATACGTTCCCTTTTTGAATCTGCCCTGAAGACAAATGAAAGCCTGGAGTTTGCTGTGGTCACCGGCTGTCTGCGAATCAGCAGGGAATCTATATTTACAGGACTCAATAACCTGAAAATCATGTCTGTCACCTCCCAGGCCTGCGGGGAATACTTTGGCTTTACCCCGGAAGAAGTAAGAAGGATGCTGGATTTTTACGGGTTAACAGAAGATTATGAGACAGTCCGCCAGTGGTATGAAGGATATCAGTTTGGCAATGCAGAAGTTTATAACCCCTGGAGCGTGATCAATTATGTGGATTCCTGCCGACTAAATAAAAATAGCCTGCCAAAGCCCTACTGGTCCAACGCCAGTTCCAATAATATTGTCCGTACACTTGTGGAGAAAGCGGATTTTTCTGTAAAACAGGAAATAGAGGATCTGATAGAAGGAAAGACAATCATAAAACCCATCCATGAGGATATTACTCATGAAGATATGGATTCTACCCAGGATAATTTATGGAACTTCCTGTTCTTTACCGGTTATCTGAAAAAGATTCAGGAACACCAGGAGGAAGAAACTATTTATATGGAAATGGCCATTCCAAACCGGGAAGTCCGGTATATCTATAAAAACACGGTGCTCCGCTGGTTTGAAAAGAAAGTAGAGCAGAAGGAATTGTCTCCTCTTTATGAGAGTATCCTCTGCGGAGATACGGAAAAGATGGGAAAAATCCTCTCAGAAAATCTTATGGAGACCATCAGCTTTTACGACTATCAGGAAAGTTATTACCGTGGGTTCCTGGCAGGAATGCTGAAGAATATCGGAAATTATATTGTATTGTCTAACAGGGAGTCGGGAAATGGCAGACCGGATATTTTGCTGAAATATCCCAGTGTGAGAGGAAAGGCTGTGATCCTGGAGATTAAAGTTTCAAAAACCTATCAGGGACTTGAAGCAAAATGTCAGGAGGCCCTGAGACAGATTGAAGAACAGAAATATGAGGAGGCTCTCCGGCAGGAGGGATATAGCCAGATCCTGAAGTATGGAGTGGCTTTTTATAGGAAGGAATGTATGGTTAAGAAATAAGGCAGAAAAACGCTGGGTGCAGATTACACCCAGCGAAAATTTTCCCTTCCTGCCCCCAGTTCAAAATGATACTTGACGATCCCCAGATCTGTTTTGCTGTAGAATCCCAGACCGGCTTTGGCTGAAACCAGATTTCCTTTACAGGTAAATGTGAATTTCTGCTGATTCATGGCGGTAGGAGCCAGAAGAGCAGCGTCAATGCCTCGCAGGAACCAGTCCTGGGGCGCTGCCTCTGCATTCATTACTTTTTCTCTGGGCTTTGAATTGTGAGAGACGCCCTGGGTCTGACCGTATCCTATGGCGATCACCAGACAGAGCTTTTCTTCCAGATCATTTCCTTTCCGGCTAATAAGAGCAATGTAGTTTCTGACGCCGGAAAATTTTCCGTAATGGGCCATAAAACCCTCAAAAGCATGGGGTTCATCCAGGACAAGCTGCATATGAAGGCCGCTTTCTTTATTGCATTCTTTGATAAAGGACCGGAGCTTTTCCACAGTCCCGGCTTCTATTGATTTTTCGTCATAAGAACGGACAGAATGCCGTTCTTTCATTGCCTGTAATAAATCCATTTTTCATGTCTCCTTTTTATGTTTTTATTCCTGCGAGCAAATAGCCAGGCGGACATGTCTGCATGTCCATTTGATTCTTTGCACACTGAGCCTGTTAAAGGTCTGGGAAGTCGTCGCCCTTTCTGTCAGGAGCCTTTTCCATACATTTTTTGATATCTGTGAAAAGGGCGATCAGATTATTGATCTCACTGGCCTCCGGATCCAGATAATAATAGACGCAGGTGCTTTCTTTCCTGCTTTTTACGATCCCGGCGTCTTTCAGTATCTGCATATGATGGGATACTGCAGGACGGGAAAGATTGGTTTTTTCGGCAAATTCAATGACCCGGCTTCCACTGCACTCTCCCTGGAGCATGATACAGAGGAGATGCTGTCTGGTTTCATCTCCGATGGCAGTGAGGATCTTCTGACAGGCCCGGAGTTCTTTTTCAAGTCTCTGGATATCTTCCCGTGTGTTTTTCAATGTAATGCTCCTTTCTGTTTAAACAGTTGAACATATTGTAGCATGTTTTTTGCAGATTTGTGCATCTGTAAAGAAAATCGAGACAGAAGGCAGGATCAGAGGAGAAAAATTTTGGAGATTCTGATAGATTTAGAATATGTACAGCGAAGTATTAAATAGAAGGAAGCTTCCGAAAGAGGGGTGAGGCGGCATGAGAAAAGTAGATCAGGATAATTTTCTCCAGGAATTATCCAGAAAAAATGAGAAAGCTCTGGAGTATGTGGTAGACGTGTACGGCGGATTGATAAAGACCATTGTGAAACGGCATTTGCGGGGGCTGACAGATTATCAGGAAGAATGTATCAATGATGTGTTTCTGGCAGTCTGGCAGCACAGCCGATCCTATGATCCAGAAAAAGGAAGCTTTGAGAAGTGGGTGGCCGGAGTGACCAGGTATAAAGCCCTTACCTATAAGCGGAAATATCTGAACCGGCAGCAGGCGGCAGGACTGGAGGAAATCCAGGAGCCGGGAGAGGAGAGCCGGGAGCTTTCCCAACTTGTGGAAGAGCTTTCCGATGAAACCGAGGATTTCCTGTCCTGCCTGAAAGAAGAGGACCGTTTTCTCTTCCGCCAGCTTTTCATAGAGGAAATGGAGCCGGATGAAGTAGCCCGGAAAAACGGGATTAAAAGGGAAAACCTTTACAACCGGATCTCCAGAGGAAAAAAGAAGATCCGCAGACACTTCCCACGAATAGGCCAGGAGAAAGGAGGCGCTGATTATGAGAGATTTATATGAAGTATTCAACGATTTTAATATGGAAGAAGAAAAAGATCTGGAAGTTATGAATGATCTGGAAAAGCAGAAGTGGAAGAAAAAGCTGAGAAAAGAGATCAAAAAGCCGGTGAAAACGGGAAGAAAAGTAGCTGTCAGCGCAGGCTGTCTGGGAATCGCCGCAGGGCTGTTTTTCACAATGTCAGATTCTGAAGTGATGGCAAAGGCGAGAAAGGTTGTAGAGGACAGCTATCGGAGCATTGCTATTTGGATTATTGGGACGCCTAGGGAGAATGACTATGTTCAGGAAGTTTACGGAAAAGATACGGCTAACGGGAGAGAAGTAACTATCGTAGATATGATCGCAGATGAGGATTTGCTTCAGATTTCTTATAAGGACCGGGACCTGACTATAGAAAATTTCGAGGCAGCAGGATATCTCGATGAGGATATGGAAAAAAAGACGGACAGTGCGAAATATTCTTTAGACGCCCAGCTTTTGGTAGACGGAGAGATTGTAGGAGAAGGGTGGATTAATTCTTATAGTCTGCGATTTAATACAAACGCTATTGATAATACCTTTTCTATTTATACAGGAGATTATGGCTGTGACCTGTCCGAGGTGGAAGAGGCGGAACTGATTTTAAAAGAAAGATATTATCCAGATACGGAAGAGTGGAGATTTCATCTGAATTTACAGAAACGAAACTTGAAAAATACAACTAGGGAACAAGAATTAGATGAAACCTATACAATGCCCGATGGAAGGATCATTCACATTTATAAATATGCGGAGAACGAAGGGGGCAGAAAGCTCTATGTGAAAACAGAAAGGCCAGAGGGCTGGGATCCAAACGAAGACTGGAGCGGAATTTTAGACTTAACAGGAGTGACGGATAAATATCGGAAAGTAAAGTTTGAGCATGAAGCAGGGGACGTCTATCTTATAGATCGAAATATTGATAGTGATACCAGAAGTATTGCCGTTACTCCGGGCGTAATTCCTCTGGGAGAACCAGGAGAGTCCCTTCCTGAGGACGGCACACCTATAGGCGAAAGCTTTACCATACAGGTAAATAATTGACATCCCCTGATAAGCCTTTTTGGAAAACCGAAGAAAGTGATCAGCAGCAGTCTGAAACTTTCCAACGGCATTGACGGGGCAGGAACTATCCTGGTGGAATATCCGGAGTTTCAGGGAGAACTTCTCTACTCCAAGAACACCGATTCCAGAGTACCCAGCCAGATCCAGGGGGAAGAAGGAACCATGGTGATCCGGGAGATTCCAGACCCACAGGAGATTACTATTTATTATAGAAGCGGAAAAACAGAAAATCTGGAAATCCCCGGATGGAGATGGAGCTGATGGATGAAGTTCGCAGACAGCAGGGAATAATTTTTCCGGCAGACACAATAAACAGAGAATAAAAAATCCAGCCGGCAATAATAAAAATAAAACGAATACCCTCTCTGAACAAGAGCCTTTGCTCTTCGTACAGAGAGGGTAACTTTCTGTACAAAGCAGAATATACTGTTAAAGAGTATTTCTGTTCCGGAGACAGGATTTATGGAAGAAAAAAAGAGGTTTTACAAATCTGCTGTAATAAATAAAAAAGGATTTGAGCAGGCTGCTGCCCAGGAGGCAGACAGAAGACTGATGGAATCTTACTACCCTCCCAGTGCGGGATATCTTCAGGCACTTGTTACAGATGCCTGTGACAGACTGGATTATGAGGGTAGTTTTATTTATGATGAATATCCTGACAAGAATACTATCGAAAGAATCTGCGGACAGATCTGTGGGCAGGCAGAAAGCTGCAGCGAGCTTCAAGGAATGGAAAACAGAGGGACAGGAGAAATGCTGGGAGACTTTGTGGGAGTTTTATTCTGTCAGGAAGTCTGCAAGAGAAGACAGCGAAGAAAAATGGTTATGCCAGTACACTGGAGGCAGAATAAATAGCTATTTTTCTAAAACCCCTGGTTTTGGGGTTGCGGATTTTTCCTAAAGCTTTTACAATAGAAATGGACTGCAGGCAGGAAAGCCGGCAGTTTCAGGGGAAAGATAAGATACAGGGGTAGATTATGACAGATATCAGAGAATTTTTAGATAAATATGTAAATGAAGACCTTGAGCGTATACTGGTGAGTAATGCCAGAAGCTCAAGCCCAGTGGCAAAGCTTCAGGTGAGGCCGGTACCGGTAAAGGGTCAGGTACAGTATCAGGTTACCTACATCCAGGGAACGAAGGCTATTCACGACAACTATAAAAAGGACGAATTGAATTCTTATCTTACAGAACAGATGGAGAAAAATTTCCGTCAGATGCAGTTGGAGGGCAGATATGTCCAGGCCAGAGTCCTGGTGAGCAAAAAAGGAAAAATGGATATAAAGGCCAAAGAAGTCAAGGGAGGAACAAAAGAGGATTTTACGCTTATGCTTTCTCATAACAGAACGAAAAAATATCTGCTGAAAGAAGGCGTTCCTGTTCCCTGGCTCATTGACCTGGGGGTAATGACCCCAGAGGGAAAAATCAAAAATTCCAGATATGATAAGTTTAAACAACTGAACAGATATCTGGAATTTATACAGGATATTCTTCCAAAGCTGCCCAGAGACAGGGAAATCCAGATTATTGATTTTGGCTGCGGAAAGTCCTACCTGACCTTTGCTATGTATTATTATCTGAAAGAGCTGAAGCACTTTAATATCCGGGTCACAGGACTGGACCTTAAGGCAGACGTAATTGAAAAGTGCCAGAAACTGGCAGATAAATACGGCTATGATAAACTGCGTTTTTTACAGGGAGATATTGCATCCTATGAAGGAGCGGACCATGTAGATATGGTAGTGACCCTTCATGCCTGTGATACGGCTACAGATTATGCTCTGGCGAAAGCTGTAAAATGGGGAGCTTCTGTAATCCTGTCTGTGCCTTGCTGTCAGCATGAACTGAACCGTCAGGTGGCAAACCAGGACCTGGCGCCGATTCTGGAGTACGGGATTTTAAAAGAGCGCTTTGCGGCTCTTCTCACAGACGGACTCCGGGCGCAGATGCTGAAAAGTGCAGGTTACGACGTACAGATCCTGGAATTTATTTCCATGGAGCATACGCCTAAAAATCTGCTTATACGGGCAGTAAAAAATAAAAATAGAAAAGAGGAGCCACAGCAGCCCAGGGAATGGGAAAACTGTATACAGGCTTTCCACGTAGAACCGACCCTTAAGAAGCTGCTGTTTGAAGATATACACGGAGAGGACTGTAAATGAAGAAAAAATTAATAAGAGCCGGTATTTTACTGGTTATTTTTATATGCGGGGTGGCAGGGTTTTCCAGTCTTATGAATTATCAGTCTACAGATAATAAGACAGATATGGAAACTGCATCCAGCCCAAGCATGGCCATGATGATCGAAGATACAGAAGTAAACCGTATGTACGCCTATGCAGACGACATGGATGTAAGATTTGTAAGGGACGGGCTGACTCCTGTAGGTACGGACAGAAGTCTGAAGGTGAGCATTACCCCTAATGGCCGGGAAATCGACAGTCTTGTCTATGAAGTATGCACCTCTGACGGGGAACAGGTAATCGAAAACAATAAGATACGGAGTTTTACAGAGGAGGAAGACGGCAGACTTACAGTGGAATTTACACTGTCCCAGCCAATTCTGATGAACCAGGAATATGCCCTGACTTTTACTTTAAGCACCGAAGACGGAACCTGGAATTATTATACAAGGATTCTTCAGCGGGCAGGGCTCAGCACGGCCCAGTATGTAGAGTTCGTAAATAGTTTTTACACTAAGACTTTCGCCCAGGACGACACGGGTGACCTGACTACTTATCTGGAGCCGGATACTTCTGTTGTCAGTAACAGTTTCCGGAGTCTGGATATACACTCAGATGTAGATATGATCACCTGGGGCGACCTGAATCCTCAGATCAGCAGACCGGGAATCCCTACTATAGAGGACATCAGTGAAAACTCAGGAAGCATTTCCCTTACTTATTATATTTCAGCAGAAAATGAAAACGGAGAAGTGGAAAAATATCAGGTAGACGAGTTTTACCGGATGAGTTATAACCAGACCAGGGTTTACCTGTTGGATTTCCAGCGCCATGTAAAGCAGGTGCTTACCACAGAGCAGAATCTTGTGAGCAATGGAAAAATAAACCTGGGGATAACCGATACAGATGTTCAGTATATGTCTGACAGTACAGGAACTATCCTGGCTTTTGTCCAGCAGGGAGATTTATGGTCTTATAATATAGAAACAAATAAGATGACCAGAGTCTTCAGCTTCCGCGACACAGGAAGCAATGATGAGAGAAATGATATCAACCGACACGATATCAAAATTGTCCGGATAAGTGAAAATGGAGATATAGATTTCATCCTTTATGGCTACATGAACAGAGGCCAGCATGAGGGCCAGGTGGGAACTTCCGTATACCATTATTCTGCGGAACAGAATGCTATGGAAGAGGAATTTTTCCTGCGAAGCCTCCAATCCAGTGAATTCCTTCAGAAGGATGTGGAAAAACTGTCCTATGTCAGCGAAGACGGAAATTTGTATCTTCTATTAGAAGGAAACCTTTACAGATTCCAGATGGAGGAAAAGACTTACGAAGTCCTTCAGGAACAGATTGAGGATGACTGCTTCTTCGTATCGGAAAACAGCCGGTATGCAGCCTGGATGGACGGTATGGACCCTTATAACACCACATCTATTACCTTCATAGATTTTAATACAGGAGAACAGAAGACCATACAGGCAGATCAGGGGACCAGGATACGGCTCTTTGGATTTATTAATAATGATCTGATCTACGGTGTGGCAAATGAAAGCGACATTGTGACCAATGCTTCAGGAGGAACGGATTTTGCCATGACAGAGGTCAGGATCCAGAATTTTGATGGAGAGCTGGTAAAAAGTTATCATCAGGATGGTTATTATGTACTGGATGTAACGATTCAGGAAAATCTTCTGGAATTGTCCAGAGCTACCAAAGTGGGCGACAGCTTTGCAGGGACCAGTGGAGACCAGATCATGAATAATGTCCGCAGCAAACAGGACGAGGTTTTTTCCGTTATCACATCCACGACTGTGCGCCAGGGAAATGTGACATCCATACAGTTTGCAGCAGACAGCTCCGGACAGCCGCCTCTGGTAGTAGATACTAAAATCATAGAGAATCCGGACAGGACTTTGAATATGGAGCTTTCCTCTGAAAGCGAAGACAAATATTACGTATATGGGGGAGGAGAACTTTCAGGAATCTATGACAGCGCTTCCCAGGCAGTGGCTAAGGCTGAAGAAGAGAGCGGAATTGTCCTGAATACCGCCCAGCAGTATATATGGGAAGCAGGAAATACTGGAGACAGAGCGAGTATTTCTGCTCAGGACCTTCCAGAAGCTGTGGCCCAGGCATCCCTTGATGCGGCTGCTTTGAATGAGGCTTTGAAAGGTCAGGGGAAAGTAATAGATATGACAGGCTGTACTTTGGAACAGATCCTGTATGAAGTAAGCGCTCAGCGCCCGGTAATCGCTAAAGGCGAGAATGGCCAGGCGGTTGTTATCATTGGATATGATGATTACAATACCATATTATATAATCCCTCCACTCAGGAGACCTATTACTTCGGAATGCAGGACAGCACCGATACTTTCCAGGCTAATGGGAACGTTTTTCTCTGCTATCTGGAGGATATACAGTAACAGTTTCCGTTTAGCCTTGAACTGTTCAGAACAATGCGATATACTAATGAAATACCCGTAAGAGAAGGAGATAGAGGAATGAAGCTGACAACAGTAAAAGAGATTTACAGAAACAGAGAAGAATATCTGGATAAAGAGATTACCGTAGGAGGCTGGGTCAGAAGTGTGAGAGGCTCAAAAAGCTTCGGTTTTATCGTACTTCATGACGGCAGTTTCTTTGATACTCTTCAGGTCGTATACCATGACCAGATGGAGAACTTCCAGGAAGTTTCCAAATTAAATGTAGGCGCGGCCATTGTGGTAAAAGGAACTCTGGTAGCAACACCCGAGGCAAAACAGCCTTTTGAGATCCAGGCCTCAGAGGTAACTGTAGAAGGAGATTCTGCAGCGGATTATCCTCTTCAGAAAAAGCGTCATACCATGGAATATCTAAGAACAATCTCTCATCTGCGTCCAAGGACCAATACTTTTCAGGCAGTATTCAGAGTCCGCTCACTGGTAGCCTTTGCAATCCACCAGTTCTTCCAGGAGAGAGGATTTGTATATGTCCATACCCCACTGATCACAGGCAGTGACTGTGAAGGAGCAGGAGAAATGTTCCAGGTGACTACCCTGGACCTGAAGAATATTCCCAAGACAGAAGAGGGAGAGGTTGATTTCTCAAAAGACTTCTTTAAAAAACCAACAAACCTGACCGTCAGCGGCCAGCTAAACGGAGAAACCTTTGCCCAGGCTTTCCGGAATATCTATACTTTTGGACCAACATTCCGGGCAGAGAATTCAAACACTACCCGCCACGCCGCTGAATTCTGGATGATCGAGCCGGAGATGGCTTTTGCAGATCTCCAGGACAATATGGAGATGGCTGAGGCCATGCTGAAGTATATAATCCGTTATGTGCTGGAAAATGCACCTGAAGAGATGAACTTCTTTAACTCCTTTATTGAT
This sequence comes from Blautia sp. An46, assembly GCF_002161645.1. Lineage (NCBI taxonomy): Bacteria > Bacillati > Bacillota > Clostridia > Lachnospirales > Lachnospiraceae > Blautia > Blautia sp. An46. The sequence goes on from NZ_NFIF01000011.1 coordinate 96,232, forward strand.
AAAGGACTTCTGGACAGACTGAACCATGTGCTGAATTCTGAGTTTGGACATGTTACTTATACAGAGGCAGTTGAGATCCTGGAAAAAGCAAATGACAAGTTTGACTACAAAGTTTTCTGGGGATGTGACCTTCAGACAGAGCATGAGAGATACCTTACAGAGCAGATTTTCAAACGCCCGGTATTTGTTACGGATTATCCAAAAGAGATCAAAGCTTTCTATATGAAACAGAATGAGGACGGAAAGACTGTAGCAGCTATGGACTGTCTGGTTCCGGGAATCGGAGAGATCATCGGCGGAAGCCAGAGAGAGGACTCTTATGAGAAGCTGAAACAGCGTATGAAGGAACTGGATCTGAAGGAAGAAGATTACGGATTCTACCTGGATCTGAGAAAGTATGGCTCTACCCGCCATTCAGGATTCGGTCTGGGATTTGAGAGATGTGTTATGTACCTTACCGGTATGCAGAACATCCGTGACGTAATTCCTTTCCCAAGAACTGTAAACAATTGTGAATTATAAGAGGAGCACTATGAGATTTTTCCATATAGCAGATGTTCATCTGGGGGCAGAACCTGATAAGGGTTATCCCTGGAGCCAGGACAGAAGCCGGGAAATCTGGGACAGCTTCCGAAGAGTGATAGAGCAGGCCGGCAGAGATCATGTCGACCTGCTTCTTATTGCAGGAGATTTGTTCCACAGACAGCCCCTGGCCAGAGAATTAAAAGAAGTAAATGCCATGTTTTCCACGATTCCAGACACAAAGATTGTGCTCATTGCAGGAAATCATGATTATCTCAGGAAAGATTCCCCTTACCGGAAGTTCCCATGGGGAAAAAACGTCTGGGGTTTGTGGAGCCAGGAGTTTTCGCATGTGGATTTTCCGGAGATGGGAGTGCGGGTGAGAGGATGCAGCTATGAGAGCAGAGAAATCCGTCAGCCCCTCTATGACTCCCTGAAAAAGTCAGGAGAAATGCCAGTGGAGATTTTGCTGGCTCACGGAGGAGATGAGAAACATATTCCTATATCCAGAGAAAGGCTGATAGCAGGAGGATTTGACTATGTGGCTTTAGGACATATACACAAGCCTCAGGTCCTGTTGGAGGACCGGATCATCTACCCTGGCTCTCTGGAGCCTACAGAGAAAAATGATACCGGTGTTCATGGCTTTGTAAAAGGTGAGATTAAAAAAGGGAAAGTAAGGACTGCCTTTGTTCCCTGGGCAGTAAGAGAGTATAAGGAGCTGAGAATTCCTGTGACCAGGGAAACTACCCAGTATAGACTGACCCAGTTTCTCCAGGAATTAATAAAGAAAATGGGAGAAAAACACATTTATACAGTGCTTCTGGAGGGAAAAAGAGATCCTGATACAGAATTTCATTTAAACCAGCTTTACTCCTTGGGGAATATTCGGGCTGTGGAAGACCAGACCAGGCCCGGATGGTCCCTGGAGGAGCTGTGCAGAAAATATAAAGGCAGCCTTCTGGAAGAGTATATCAGAAGCTTTGGAGAGAAACCGGATGAAGAGGCAGAGAAAGCTCTGGAATATGGAATCGGAGCACTCCTGGAGACTGGGGAGGAGATACTGTGATCATAAAAGAAGTTTTCATGAAGAATTTTGGAAAATTCCATAATGAGAGACTCAGATTTCAGCCGGGGATCAATATAGTCTACGGAGGGAATGAAAGCGGGAAGAGCACTCTCTATACCTTCTTCCAGGGAATCTTTTTTGGCCTCCGGAGAAAAAGAGGCGTTGCTTCCCGGACCGACACTTATACCAGATGTCTTCCCTGGGAGAACCCATCCTGGTATGAAGGCAGTGTTTTATTTGAGGCAGGGAAAAAAGACTTTCGGCTGGAGAGAAATTTTGAAAGCCGTTCTCAGGAGGCTGAGCTTTATTGTGTTACAGACGGAGAAAAGATGTCTGTGGAAGAAGGAGATCTGGAAATCCTTCTGGGAGGGGCTACCCAGCGGATATACGAAAATACTGCAGCCATAGGCCAGTTGAAAACCAGGACCGAGGAAGGTCTGACAGAGGAGCTGAGAGAATATCTGACTAACTTTCAGACTGAAGGAGACTTCCGCCTGGACCCTGGAGCAGCTCTTGATCGTCTGAAAGACAGGCGGAAAGAATGGGAGAAAGAGGAAAAAAAAGCAAGAGAGAAAAAAGAAAGAGCAAGGGAAAAGCTTCTGGACAGGATACAGTATACCAGGGAGGAGATAGAAGACCTGGAAGAAAAACTGGAAAGAAGCAGAGAAAGTTTCAGAGACATTGGACAGGACAGACAGGAAGAAAAATCGGCAGAAGACAGGAGGGAATCCTCTTTTCCACTGGTTTTTGCAGCATTGTTTTTTCTTGGATTTCTGGCGGGATGCGCCGGTGCCATCTTTTTTCAGCTATCCTGGCTGATACCGGCTCTGATCTTCCTGTTAGGAGGCGCATTTCTTTTCTGGTATTTCCGGGACAGAGGGGAGAAGGCCTCAGCACGCAGCCGCAAAGAGCAGGACAGGGCCATCAGAAATGAGCGGAAAAAAGGGCAGCAGATAACCTGGAAGGAGGCGCTGCAGGACAAGAGAAATCTTTTATATAATCTTCAGGAGGAACTGGAAGAGCTGGAGAATGACAACGAAAAGATACTGAAAGCCCAGAAAGAAGTCCAGAGCATATCCCTGGCAGAGAAAATGCTGGCCAAGGCAGCGGGGAATCTTCAGAGCAGGAGAGGAAATTTTCTGAAAGAACGGACCTGGGAGATTTTTGGAGAACTTACCCAGGGCAGATACCAGAGAGGGATCATTGATGAAAACTTTCAGATACGGCTGGATACAGGAGACAGGTATGCAGGACTCCACCAGGTAAGCCAGGGGACTGCAGAACAGGTTTATTTTGCTCTTCGTATGGCAGCAGGAGAACTGCTGTGCCGGGAGGAGGAGCTGCCGGTGATCCTGGACGAGACCTTTGCCATGTACGACGATAAAAGGCTCTGTGAGGCATTAGAATGGCTCCATAGGAACAGAGCTCAGGTCATCCTTTTAACCTGTACCAGAAGGGAAATAGAAGCCCTGGAGAGCCTTGGAATTCCTTCCCATCAGGTGGATCTGCAGATACGTGCCGGAATAAAGAGCAGTTCATGACATGAAAAGAGGCTGCCCCATGAAACAGAAGTCAAGGTTAATTGGATATATGTTTCATGGGGCAGCCCTTTTGAATTTGAAGTTATTTACAGGTAATACGAATCATCTCAGCCTTTCATATAACGGTGAGAATGTCTGCCGCGATATTCCTCGATTTTGATCCGAATATAATTCCAGGACATATGCAGTACAGGAGCCAGACCGGCAATCAGGAGTACCACGGTAACAAGACTGATGCTAGCGGTGACCGCATAAATATGTGCTGCATAGAGAATCACAAAAAGAGCAATACAGACATTGATGATGGAAATAATTTTGTTCATCATAATAGTGGCACCTCCTTTTATTATGAAAGAATTCTTTTAGTTTCCTATATTATACAACTATTGTCTGTAAATTACAATGAAAAGCCAAAAAAGATTTAATTTTTCTTTTTGCCCTCTTTCAGTTCTTTATTATGCTTAGCAACAAGTTTATTGATTCTTTCTACAGGATTCAATAGCTTGCTGATAGAAGCATCATGATTCAGGGTGTCAATGATCAGGGCAATGTATTTGCTCATATCGCAGTTTACATAATATGGCTTCTGAAGCAGTTCTTCTGTCTGATATACCAGATTGGTGGTCAGAACCCGGTCAAAATCACCGTTTTTGTATGCAGCATCAAAACGTTCCAGTCCGTTGGTGAAGAGACCAAAGGTGGAGCACATAAAGATTTTTGCGGCTCCTCTCTGTTTCAGCAGACGTGCTACTTCCAGCATGCTGTCACCGGAAGAGATCATATCGTCGATGATGATCATATTCTTGCCGGCTACATCTGAACCCAGAAATTCATGAGCTACGATAGGATTACGTCCGTCTATGATAGTAGAGTAGTCCCGGCGCTTGTAGAACATACCCATGTCGATGCCCAGCACATTGGCCAGGTAGATAGCCCGGCTGGTTCCTCCTGCGTCAGGGCTGATGATCATCAGACTGTCGCTGTCTATCTTCAGATCAGGCTCTGCCTTAAAGAGGCCTTTAATAAACTGATAAGCAGGCTGTACTGTTTCGAAGCCATGAAGAGGAATGGAGTTCTGTACCCGGGGATCATGAGCATCAAAGGTGATGATGTTGTCAACTCCCATACTGATCAGTTCCTGAAGGCCCAGAGCGCAGTCCAGAGATTCCCGGCGGGTTCTCTTGTGCTGACGGCTCTCATACAGGAAAGGCATGATAACGTTGACTCTCCTGGCTTTCCCTCCTACAGCGGCAATGATCCTTTTCAGATCCTGAAAATGGTCATCTGGAGACATGTGATTGGTGTGGCCGCAGAGAGAATAGGTCAGGGAATAGTTGCAGACATCCACCATGAGATAGAGGTCGTCACCGCGGACAGATTCCTCCAGGATACCTTTGGCTTCTCCTGAGCCAAAACGGGGAGTCTGGGCATCGATCAGGTAAGAAGGACGCTCATAACCTTCGAATTGGAGATTGTTTTTCTCCTGGTGGTCACGGTCCTTCCGCCATTTCACGATGTAGTCGTTAACCTTAGAGCCCAGCTTTTCACAGCTCTTCAGGGGAATGATACCCAGACGGCCTACAGGGAGTGAGTCTAAAGGTGTTGTGATTTTTGGTGCCATGTTCATTTTCCTCCTAAAAGTCTTTTTTGGATTCTGATGTCATTTCCAATAAGCTTGATCATGGTGTAGTTGCTGGAGACACGGGAAAAGATTCTTTCGGAGTAAGTATCCAGAAAATCCTCCATGGTCAGGTTTGTGGAAATGATAGTTGCCTTTTTATTCATGATACGCTCATTGATGCAGCAGAAAAGCTGGGAAGACACAAAGCTGTTGGTGAGCTCTGTACCCAGGTCATCAATGATGAGCAGATCACAGTCATAGATAAAAGAAGCCATATCTGCAGATTGGACATCCTTTTGAAATGTATTCTTCGACAGCAGGTCAAAAAGATCGAAAGCACTGAAATACAGGACAAAAAAGGAGCGGTCCAGAAGCTCTTTGGCGATACAGTGGGTAAGGTAAGTCTTTCCCACACCAGTATCTCCATATATCATAAGATTATTGAATTCTTCCCCAAAGCTGTCGATGAAGTCCCAGGACTTATCATAAGCCTGATGGGCGGCGTCCAGGGCAGTCAGGCCGTTTGAGGAATCTGTAAACTCAGAAGAGTAGTACTGAAAAGAAAAATGCTCAAAATTTTCCCTTTCCAGGATATCCCGGATATTGGACTGGGTATAGAGAAGATCTACGGCAGCTTTACGGAAGCAGGCACATTTTTCTCCCTCTATATAGCCAGTGTCCTTACAGATGGGACAGTCATAGTGAAGTTCCAGATAATCAGCAGGAAAGCCGTTCTTCAGAAGCAAGGTCTTTCGCTCATCAGCCAGAACGCCGATAGCTGCCTCCAGGTCGAAGTCTTCTTCCTGGCCTGCTCCCAGTACAAAACGGGCCTTCTTTAGCCCTAGAGAAGCAATCTCCCGGCGGATTTCACCCAGACGGGGGATCTTCTCCTCTGCCAGACGGATATGTTCGTCCTGCTCATGTTTATGTAAAAACTGTTTTTGGTTGTAGTCACGCATAATTGCTTCATATTGAAAATTTTTCAGTGGCACGGTAAGTCTCCTCTTATCTATTTTCCAAGAAGCTGTTTTTCAAGCTCTGCCATGTTGTAGTTCCTCTGATGGAAATTGTTGAACTTATTTTTAGAACCAGCGGCGGAAGCCTTTGGCCTGGATTTGGCTTTCTCCGCCTTTTTCTGCTGGAAATTCATGTCCAGAGAGTCAATATCTGAAAGATGATGGACTCCTTTCTTGAACCAGCTTTCCAGAATACTGTCTGCGTAGGAAAAACTGGCCTTTCCTGTTGACAGAACAGTACGGCTGCAGGCCTCAGTAATGATGTCCATAGTAAACCCGTACTGGTTCAGCCAGAGGTTCATATACTGGATTTCCTTATCCAGAGGATTCCTGTTGGTAATGCCGAATGCCCGCAGGATAGTAAAATAATTCTTGTTATATAAATTAGTCTCTTCTTTGGCCTGGCTTACGGTAGTGATCTTCTGCTGAGCCCAGGACAGTCCCACTTTCTTTATATATGCCATGGAAGGGCTGCCTTTGGAGACACAATATTCGATAAGATATTCCAGAAGCTCGGCGGATAAATGTACTTCATCATAAAGGTAAAGGAGCGTCTCCGTGTCTGTGGAGGTAAGGATCCTTCCCAGATACTGTTCTGCAATAAAAAGAAGCTGCCGCACCTCTTCCTGATCCCTGAGGGCCCGGAGCCTGTTCCGGGATACGGCAGGGGAGGAAGGCGTTTTTTTCTCAGGCAGCTTTGAATCAGGGACAGAAAAACGGACACTGGTCACATTTCCGTCCTGGTCAAAGGAAACATCCAGAATATTGGATTCCTTCCAATAGCGGAGCGCTCTCAAAATATCCGTTTCCGTACAGTTAAAAGTATCTGCAATGGAGGAAAGCTCCATCTTTGCCCTTCCGCCCTGACAGCAGCGCAGAAGGTAGAGATATATTTTGACAAATTCTCCATTGGCCTTAGGCATATAGTCTTCCAGAAATCGGTTGGAAATCAAGGTGAAATCCCCTGGAAAGCTGTTGTAAACTTCAAACTGTCCCATGTTTAACATCCTTTACATTTTATATCTTCCTAATGAATCAACCTCAGTATAGCATATAATTTTTGAAAAGAGAACAAAGATTTTTTTCGACGGTGGAAAGAGGCAAGTTGAAAAAAATTGCTGGGATAAATGTGGATAATGTGGATAAAAAAGTGGATAATTTTTATGGGAAACCGATAGTATGTCGAAAGTATGAGGCTTTTGGCGTATTTTCGTTAAAAATGTTGTCTGATTATGTCAACCCTATTATGCACAAAAAAATCCACATGCTCTGGGGAAAGAGCATGTGGATGGATTGGTGGATAATGTGGATAACTCTACATTCCCAGGAGGTTTTCCCCGATTTTATATACGTCTCCTGCCCCCATAGTTATCAACACGTCTCCGTGGATACAATTTTTTAATAAAAATGCTTCAATCTCGTCAAAAGTAGAAAAATAGTGAACGTCCGTGCCTTTTTCAGCGATAAGGTCTGCCAGATTTTTAGAAGAAATCCCCAGATTGTCAGTCTCTCTGGCCGGATAGATTTCTGCCAGGACTACATTATCTGCCAGGGACAGAGCCTGGGCGAACTCCGGCATGAGAGCTTTGGTCCTGGTATAAGTATGAGGCTGAAAAACACACCAGATCCGGTTATGAGGATAATTTCGGGCAGTCTTCAAAGTAGCGGCGATTTCTGTAGGATGATGAGCATAGTCATCAATGACTGTTACGCCAGCTACTTTTCCCTTATACTGGAATCTTCTGTCAGTACCTCCGAAATGGAGGAGGCCTTTCTGAATGACTTCTGTGGACAGGCCGATCTTTCTGGAAAGGGCTATGGCAGAAAGAGCATTGGACACATTGTGGATGCCTGGAACAGACAGAGAAAAACGTCCGATATTTTCTCCCTGACAGATACAGTCAAAGGAGGGATGAGCTGTCTCGTCAAAGACAATATTTTCGGCTGTATACTGGGCAGGTCCCTTTAAAGCATAAGTAATGATCTCACAGGGAAGTTCCTGGGTGATTTCCTCAACATTAGGGATTTCTCCATTGATGATCAAGGTGCCGTCTTTAGGCAGTTTCTGGGCAAAAAGCCGGAAAGAATGACGGATATCCTCAATATCTTTGAAAAAGTCCAGATGATCGGCATCGATATTCAGGATAATGCTGATCTTCGGGAAAAAGCTGAGGAAACTGTTGGTATATTCACAGGCTTCGGTGATAAAGGTTCCAGAGTGCCCAACCCGTATGTTTCCGTGAATGGCAGGGAGGATTCCACCTACGGAAATAGTAGGATCTTTTTCTCCTTCCAGAAGGATATGAGAGATCATGGATGTAGTGGTAGTTTTGCCGTGGGTGCCGGATACGGCGATAGGCAGCTCATAATTATTCATCATTTGTCCCAGAAGTTCTGCTCTGGTAAGCATGGGCAGCCCCATGGCCTGGGCCTGCTTAAATTCCGGATTGTCTGGATGAATGGCAGCCGTATACACCACCAGTTCAATGTCTTCGGTGATATTTGAAGCTCTCTGACCGATAAAAATTCTGGCGCCTCTTGCTTCCAGCAGCTTTGTCAGCTCAGACTCTTTGGCATCAGAGCCGGAGATGACAAAATCCTCTTCCAGAAGAATCTCTGCCAGACCGCTCATGCTGATGCCGCCGATGCCGATAAAGTGAATATGCATTGGTTTATGAAAATCAATCTGATACATGATAAAAGAATCCCTTCCTTTTTTACTTGAAAATTTTAAGAACTGCCTCCAGCATTTCCGGAGAACATTTACCAGATGGAAGAATCCTTCCATCTGATAAAAATTATACCTAAAATCTCAGAAAATGGAACCCCCTATCTTTAGGGAGTGGTTAAAAACAGGTAAAATGTCACAAAAAAAATGAATATGTCGAAAAAAAATTGTTAAAAATATTCACTTTTCCGAAGCGTTGTGGTATAATGTAAAAACCATAGAATATACAAGAGGTGATTGCATGATTAAGAAAGAGATGATTGCAATGTTATTGGCCGGAGGACAGGGCAGCCGACTGGGTGTTCTGACTGCGAAAGTGGCTAAACCGGCTGTGACATTCGGCGGAAAATACAGGATCATAGACTTTCCGCTCAGTAACTGTATTAATTCGGGAGTTGACACCGTAGGGGTGCTGACACAGTACCAGCCCCTGCGTTTAAATACGCATATTGGTATCGGTATTCCCTGGGATCTGGACAGGAATGTAGGCGGCGTATCCATTCTTCCGCCCTACGAAAAGAAAACCAATACGGAATGGTATACCGGCACAGCAAACGCCATTTATCAGAACCTGGCGTATATGGAAAATTTTAACCCGGATTATGTACTGATTTTGGGTGGAGATCATATCTACAAGATGGACTACGAGGTAATGCTGGACTTCCACAAAGCAAATAAAGCAGATGTCACCCTGGCATGTATGCCTGTTCCATGGGAAGAAGCCTCCCGTTTCGGACTAGCTATTACAGACGAAACAGGAAGAATTACAGACTTTGAAGAAAAACCGGAAAAGCCTAAGAGCAATCTGGCTTCTATGGGAATTTATATTTTCAGCTGGCCAGTATTGAAAGAGGCGCTGATTGCCCTGAAAGATCAGTCTGGCTGCGACTTTGGAAAACATATCCTGCCTTACTGCAGAGAGAAAGGCCAGAGACTTTTTGCCTATGAGTATAACGGATATTGGAAGGATGTAGGAACTCTGGGTTCTTACTGGGAAGCCAATATGGAGCTTATTGACATTATCCCTGAGTTTAATTTATATGAGGAGTTCTGGAAGATTTATACCAAAGGAGATATTATTCCTCCTCAGTATATTGCCGCAGACGCAATGGTGGACAGAAGTATTATCAGCGAAGGAACAGAAGTGTACGGCGAGGTACATAACTCTGTTATCGGCGCCGGAGTTATTATTAAAAAAGGCGCTGTAATCCGTGATTCCATTATCATGAAACAGTCTGTTATCGGAGAAAACGACGTGATAGATAAAGCGATCATTGCCGAAAATGTTACAGTAGGCGACAATGTGGTAATGGGTGTGGGAGAAGAAGTTCCCAATAAGCTGAAGCCTAATGTATATTCTTTTGGACTGGTAACAGTAGGGGAGAACACCGTAATTCCGTCTAATGTAAAAATCGGAAAGAATACAGCTGTTGTAGGCGAAACTACAGCGGAGGACTACCCGGGCGGCGTGCTGGAAAGCGGAGAAACATTGAATAAGGAAGGTGAGACAGAATGAGAGCGATAGGTATTATTCTTGCCGGCGGCAATAATCACAGAATGAGAGAATTATCACAGAAGAGAGCCATTGCTGCAATGCCTATAGCAGGCAGCTACCGCAGCATTGATTTCGCCCTCAGCAATATGTCAAACTCCCATATTCAGAAGGTGGCCGTACTGACTCAGTACAATGCCAGATCTCTGAACGAACATTTAAGTTCCTCCAAATGGTGGGACTTCGGAAGAAAGCAGGGAGGCCTGTATATTTTCACACCTACCATTACCCCTGACAACAGTTTCTGGTATCAGGGAACAGCGGATGCTATTTACCAGAACTTAAGTTTCCTGAAAAGCAGCCATGAACCATATGTGATCATTGCTTCAGGAGACTGTGTATATAAACTGGATTATAATAAGGTGCTGGAATATCACATTGCAAAGAGAGCAGATATCACAGTAGTATGCACAGATGTAAGCGGAGAAGATGCTACCAGATTTGGCTGTGTGAAGATGAATGAGGACAGCCGGATCGTAGAGTTTGACGAGAAACCTATGGTAACTCAGTCCACAACGATTTCTACAGGTATCTATGTGATCAGAAGAAGACAGCTTATTGAACTCATCGAAAAATGCGGACAGGAAGACCGCCATGATTTTGTAAAAGATATCCTCATCCGATACAAAAATCTGAAGAGGATTTACGGATATAAAATTGATACTTACTGGAGTAATATTTCCACAGTAGAATCCTATTATAAGACCAATATGGATTTCCTGAAACCAGAGATCAGAGATTATTTCTTCCGTCAGTATCCCGGTGTTCAGTCCAAGATTGACGACCTGCCCCCGGCAAAGTACAATCCAGGTTCTGATGTGAAAAACAGCCTGATTTCCAGTGGCTGTATTATAAACGGCCAGGTGGAGAATTCTATTCTCTTTAAGAAAGTTTTTGTGGGCAATAACTGTGTGATCAAAAATTCCATCATATTAAATGATGTATATCTGGGCGATAACACACATATTGAGAACTGCGTTGTAGAGAGCCGGGATACTATCCGGGCGAACTCTTACTATTGCGGAGAGGACGGTATCAAAGTGGTTATCGAAAAGAACGAAAGATATGTTCTTTAATATCTTACTTAGGAACAGAGCGGAGAAATCCGTTTTGCGGGCAGACTGGTCTGCCGGAATATATTTCCAAAATAAGACATAAAGCACGACTGAACAAGGCGGCGATGAAAGGGGAAGGTTGTATGAACATCACAGATGTAAGAGTAAGAAGAGTGGCCAAAGAAGGCAAAATGAAAGCGGTAGTTTCCATTACTATTGACGAGGAATTTGTAGTTCATGACATTAAAGTCATTGAAGGTGAAAAGGGATTGTTTATTGCAATGCCCAGCCGTAAGGCCACTGATGGGGAATACAGAGATATTGCCCATCCGATTAATTCTGCAACCCGTGAGAGAATACAGAATATTATTCTGGAGAAATATGAGCAGGTACTTGCGGAGGAACCACTTGAGGAATCTGTGGAATAAGAAAAAGATTGTGAAAAAGTAAAGAGGCGCTGCCGTATTTTACAGAGTCAGGAATATAGATTTGTTATATTGCCTGCACAAGTAAAATATGACAGCGTCTTTTCCTGCTGTAATGAAAGTTTTACTGCTGGCGCCAGCCGGCGGGATATTTATTTTTCAGTTGGTTTCCAGAGACTTTTCCCCAGCCCAGAGGATAGCCGCTGATACATACCAGATACCAGCCAGGTCCTGGGGCAGACTCCTTCTCATCAAGAAGAAGGGTTTCCCCTTTAAGATAACGCTGTGCCCGCTGGTCATCTGGGGCCAGGTTCAGAACGCGGGAATAATCTTCGGCAGAAAGCGCCATAGCCAAAGGCTGACCAGGCTCAAAACGGTTTTTCTTCAGTTGCCCCAGATACAGGCCCCAGCGGAGAAATTTCACACCTTTTACAGACTCCGGTCCTGTTTCCGGCAGATAGTATACATGATCCCCCCGTACTTCCACTCTGGACATATCCAGAACAGTGGAAAAATCTTTAAAGAAATCTTCCAGCAGCAGCCGGGAAGACTTTTCTATTTTCCCCTTTTCAAAGCCTCTTTCTGATACTTGGGGGGAGGGCATCCCATCTTTCTGGAAAAGCGCCAGGAAATGCCCCTCTCCGGCCATATGGTGAGGAAAGATCCTTACACATTTTTCTAAGCGAGGGTCATGATTGCCCCATTGGGGACGGCCTTTGGAAAAGCCTTCATATCCTGGAATATCCAGGAGCTTCATCTGGGGGAAATTTTCCAGAATGTAGGAAATCACCCCTTCATTTTCCTGGGGAGAAAAAGTGCAGGTCGAATACAGCATCATTCCCCCTGGCCTGAGCATGGAAATCCCTCGGGATACAATCTCTTTCTGGAGACTGCTGAAATATTCCGGCCTGGAAGGATCCCAGGTTTTGGCAACGTCCGGTTCCTTACGGAACATGCCCTCTCCTGAACAGGGGGCGTCTATGAGTATTTTGTGGAAATACTCAGGAAAAACTTCAGCCAGACGTTTGGGCGTTTCTGTAGTTACCAGGGAGTTATCAATTCCCCAAAGCTCCAGATTTCGCATAAGTGCTTTGGCCCTGGAGGCGCTGATATCATTGGCGACCAGGAGCCCCTGTCCCTGAAGCCGGCTGCCAAGTTCGGTAGCTTTCCCTCCGGGAGCCGCACAAAGATCCAGTACCAGCTCCCCCGGATAAATGGGAAGGCGGCTGGCAGGGGTCATAGCACTGGGCTCCTGAAGATAATAGAGTCCGGCCTGATAATAAGGATGCCGGGATGGTCTGTCCTCACTGCTGTAGAAAAATCCATTTTCCACCCAGGGAATAGAGGTAAGCTGAAAAGGAGAGATTTCCATAAACTTCTCAGGACTGATTTTTTTCGTGTTTATCCGAAGCCCATACTGCCGGGGAGCCTGATAGCTTTCCAGAAAATCCCGGAATTCATCTTTCAGCATTTCTTCCATCCGGGACAGAAATGCCTGTGGAAGCTGTGTACACATAAATAGTTTCCTTTCTGATGTTTGCGTTACGACATAGATTTTCCCTTATCCGGAAGAGGATAGAGGGTTATGCTGGCTTTTTTACGGGGACTTTTCAGCCCGTCGGAAAAAACTTTCCGTAAGAGGAAGGACACAGTGGTATTGGGAGCCTGCTTCCAGAAGTCATCCAGCCAGTGTCCTGTCTCTATGAGCATATCCGGCAGTTCTTCGCTGCCGTCTTTACATTTGTCATAGAGATTGTCCATTTCGTCCATAAATTTGTATCCGTGAAGATCCCAGATAAATTTATGGAGATGCTCCAGTTCCAGGTAATCAGTAAGCAGAGAAAGCCTCCGGAAATCATCGAAGGTCATAGGCTGCTGATCCAGAATTTTCTGTCTGTCCTGATCACTGCAGATACTGTAAAACATAATTTCATCCAACATTAACTGTCTTTCAAAAGAGCTTAATTTTTTTTCCATAAGAATTCTCCTGTCCAAGTATTATGGATTTATTATATAGCTAACCCAGCCGTAAATCCATATTAAACTACTGATAGAAAATTATATTACTAATTAATATACGGTATAAACAGCCCATTTATGACGCGTAAATTAAAAAAATTTTATTTTTAGACAAAAAAATACCGGATAGTCTCATGACGAGACTACCCGGTAGGATTCTAAAATCGAAGCGACGTGATTCGAACACGCGACCTCTGCGTCCCGAACGCAGCGCTCTACCAAACTGAGCCACGCTTCGCTGAGATGTTCAACAGATGTTATTATATAGAATAGAGCTGCAGATGTCAAGCAAAAAATCGGAAATATATAAGGGCTGAGGATATAAAATTTACAGGAAAAGATTTGACAGCCACAGGAATTCTAACTATAATGAGGCTATGATTAATGAGAGAGGTGGAAAGATGAGCAGATAGTTCGTTTTTGGAAAACGTGAAACTTGCAGTACAGTTCCTTCCGGAGGTCCGGAAGGCGGGTTTTATGTTGCCAAAAGCAGGCTATGTTCTCATCGCCTCTCTTTTTTGCTGCCCTTAATCGGACAAGGTAGGCTTCAAAGAGACAGTCCTTTGGCAACGGATAAGAGGAGGGATAGATATGTCTCAGATAAATGTAAGGGGTCTGACCTTCGGTTATGAGGGAAGCTTTGACAATATTTTTGAGAATGTTTCTTTTTCCATTGACACGGATTGGAAACTGGGTTTTGCAGGAAGAAATGGAAAAGGGAAGACTACTTTTCTGAAACTGCTGTTAGGAGAATACGCCTATAAGGGAAGTATTACTGGGAGTACGCCTTTTGATTACTTTCCCTATGTGCTGAAGGCAGAGAACAGGGAAAAGACAGCGGCAGAGTTTCTGGAAGAATTAAAGCCGGGATGTGAGCAGTGGCGGGTGTTCTGCGAGATGGATAAGCTGGGACTGGGGGGAGACCTGTTGTATCGGAAGTTTGATACCCTCAGTTTTGGAGAACAGACAAAACTTCTTTTGGCAGTGCTTTTTTCAGGAGAAAATGATTTTCTGCTTTTGGATGAGCCCACCAATCATCTGGACCAGGAATCCAGAGAGACTGTTAAAGGTTACCTGAAGGGAAAGAAAGGATTTATCCTGGTATCTCATGACCGGGACCTGCTGGATGCCTGTATCGATCATATACTGGTGCTGAACCGAAAGACCATAGAGATCCAAAACGGCAATTTCAGCTCCTGGGAGGAGAATAAGCGGCGCAAAGACGAGTTTGCCATGAGAGAGAATGAAAAGCACAGAAAGGCCATTGGAAAGCTTAGAGAGGCTGCAGGCCAGACAAAACAGTGGGCGGAAAAGAGTGAAAGCTCTAAAATCGGCTTTGATCCTACAAAGGAACATGACCGTTCTATTGCAACCAGAGCCTATATTGGCGCAAAGACCAAAAAGATGCAGAGCAGGGTCAGACAGATGGAAAAGCGTATAGATAGGGAAATCCGGGAGCAGGAGGGACTTCTTCAGGATATTGAGGAAATTACGGCTCTTAAAATGATGCCTCTGAAATATCATAAGGACAGACTGGCATGGGCGGATGGATATGGCTTAAAGTATACCGACAGCAGTAAAGAGCTTTTCAAAGAGCTGAATTTTGAAATTACCCAGGGAGAGAGGATATTTATTACAGGAAGAAACGGACAGGGAAAATCTACTCTGCTGAAAAAGCTCATGGAAAAAGCTACAGAAAGTCCTCAGTTCAGACAGGGAGAAGGCCCTGCAGAAACAGGGGAACTGAGGACTGCATCAGGGCTTATCGTGTCTTATATCAGTCAGGACACTTCTTTTCTCAAAGGCAGTATCCGAGAGTTCTGCAGGGAAAGAAAACTGGATGAAAGCTTGTTCTGCGCCATTCTCAGACAGATGGATATGGACAGGAACCAGTTTAGAAAGAATATGGAGGAATTTTCAGAAGGGCAGAAGAAAAAGGTCCTTCTGGCAGCCAGCCTTCTTACGCCTGCACATTTGTATGTATGGGATGAGCCGCTGAACTATATTGACGTATTCACTAGGATTCAGATTGAAAACCTGCTTTTAGAATACAGGCCTACCCTGCTGGCAGTGGAACACGATGTGAGATTCCGGCAACGGACGGCAACCAGAGTTCTTAGTCTGGATGAAGGAGAAATGCAGAGGAAAGGTTCTAAAGACGGAGAGGACTCATATACTTTAGGGATAAGAGTCTAAAGGAAGGGTTTATGCCGGGATATAGGAGATTTATCGCATATGTATATGAGTATCTTCAGGGAAAGAAGGGAGACGGAAAAGGATTTATCAAAGTAGAAGCCAGGAATGGAATCTGCAGAATGAACTTTAAACTAGAAGGGATTCCGGGAAGGGATTCTGTAAAGGCAAAAGCCTATGGTTATGTAAGAGAAGGAAAAATCTGCAGAGGAGTCCTTCTGGGTCAGGGAGAACTGGCAGGAAATCAGGCACAATTTGAGCTGGAGATGAGAGAGGACCATATGGGAGACAGCAGCTACAGTCTGAGTGATTTAGGGGGACTGCTGATCCTGGGAGAAAATGGAGAAACCTATGCAAGCGGCTGGGACGAACAGCCGGTAAGGCCTGAGATAATAGAACTGCCTTTTAAAAAAGAGCAGGAAATTTCAGCCCCTGAAGAAGAGGCGGAAGCTGAAGAAGAGCTGCCGGCAGAAGAATCTGCACCTCAGGAGACTGCAGAAGAGCGGGAACAGGAAGAACAGAAAATTTCTGAGGAGGAAGAGCCGTATACGGAAAATATGTATGAGGAAGAAGCTGAAGAAACCGACAGTATTCCCATGGCAGAGGAACAGAAGCCGGAAACTCCTGTGGCGCCGGAGACGGAAGAAGCAGAGGAGAATATCAGGATTGCTGACAGCCCGGAAATGGAGAGCCAGTCAGCGGCAGCAGCCAGGAACAGGTGGACTCCTTTTGGAGACGATGAAATTAACGAATGCAGGAAGATCACTCCGGCAGATTTCCGGATTCTGGGGAGACGGGACAGGGGACTGATGAACAATAATTTCCTCAGATATGGAATGAAAAATTACGGCCACCTGCTTCTGGGGAAAAGAGAAGAGGATGGAAGATACATATTGGGAGTGCCGGGGATTTATGAACGGCAGGAAGGGCTTATGGCCAATATGTTTGGATTTCCCTACTTTAAGGACTGCGGGAAGGCTTCGGGAAGAGGAAAACGGTTTGGGTATTGGTACAGAGTCATTGATACTCCCCAGCTCTGAATTTCAGGAAAATAGTGACAGATGAACTGTGCCAAAAAGGCTCAGACGCGGACAGATACTGCCCAGGTACTGGTTCGGCGCCTGGGCTTTTTGCCTTAAAAATTTCTTGACCTGGACCCATGGGGGAGATATAATAAGTTTCGTCTGAAACATAAATTTTCTGGAGATGTACTCAAGTGGTCGTAAGAGGTCGCACTCGAAATGCGATAGGTCCCCAGGGGCGCGTGGGTTCGACTCCCACCATCTCCGTCAGAAAACTGTCCTCAGGGATTCGTTCCCCGGGGACTTTTTCATTTTGTGGAAAAGTTTTCGTCGCTGGGTTATTTTACTGCTTTGCAGTGCTGAGGCAGTTGACTTGCCCATGGGAATCCTTTACAATGAGTCAAAGACCCTCGCGGCAGCCGCCAAATGGACATGCCTGCATGTCCGCCTGGCTCATTGTCCGCGGGAATAAAATAATAAGAGCAGGAGGCAGAGACAAGTGGCACTGACAGCAGATGAAAAGTATATGAAAGAGGCAAAAAAACAGGCTATGAAGGCCTATGCTCTTGGAGAGGTTCCTATAGGCTGCGTGATTGTCTATGAAGATAAGATCATTGCCAGAGGATATAACCGCAGAAACACGGACAAAAATACTCTTTCTCATGCAGAACTAAATGCTATCCGAAAGGCCAGCAGAAAGCTGGGGGACTGGAGGCTGGAAGGCTGTACTTTGTATGTAACTCTGGAGCCTTGTCAGATGTGCGCAGGTGCCATTGTCCAGGCAAGGATAGACCGGGTAGTCATTGCTGCTATGAATCCAAAAGCAGGCTGCGCAGGCTCTGTGCTGAACCTGCTTGAAATGGAAGGGTTTAATCATAAAGTCCAGGTGACCAGAGGGGTTCTTGAGGAAGAGTGCGGTGGAATGCTTTCCGGCTTTTTCCGGGAACTGAGAGAGAAGAGAAAAAAGCAGAAGGAAAGAGAGGAATAGAAATGACAAAACAGGAATTTCAGGAACTGGTAAATAAGGGAACTGTGTTGCTGGACGGAGCTACAGGCTCCAATCTGATGAGAGCCGGTATGCCCAGAGGTGTGTGTACAGAACAGTGGATATGCGAGAATCCAGAGCCTCTTTCAGAGCTGCAGAGGGCTTATAAAGAGGCTGGCTCCCAGATTGTCTATGCGCCTACATTTTCTGCCAACAGGATCAGCCTGACAAATCATGGACTCCAGGATAAAGTGAAAGAGCTGAATACCAGACTGATAGAAATTTCCAGGAAAGCAGTGGGGACAGATTGTCTGGTAGCAGGAGACCTTACCACAACAGGGCAGCAGGAAGTTTCCTATGAAGAATTGCTGGAGGCTTATAAAGAGCAGATAGAAGCCCAGCTGGCAGCAGGCGCAGACCTGCTGGTAGCAGAGACCATGCTGGGAGAGACAGAACCCATGGCTGTGCTGGACGCGGCAGCATCCCTGTGCGACCTGCCGGTAATGTGCACCCTTACAGTAGAGTCAGACGGCAGTCTGTTTTTTGGGGGAAATATATATGATGCAGCCAGAGCGCTGGCAGATATGGGTGCAGATGCTGTGGGAATCAACTGTTCCACAGGGCCGGATCAGCTTCTGGCAGTGGCAGAGAACCTGAGAAAGGCCATAGATATTCCTTTGATCATAAAACCAAACGCAGGAATGCCGATAATCGACGCTCAGGGCTGCCCGGTATATTCTATGAATGCAGGGGATTTTTCCCTTCACATGAAAAAACTGGTGGAAGCAGGGGCAGATATTGTAGGAGGATGCTGCGGAACCACTCCGGAGTATATTAGGAAACTTAAAGAGCTTTTATGATTTGGATGAGTGGGAGGATATGTATTTTCTGATGAGGAGAAGAAGCAGGATGAGACAGGATACGCCCAGGACAATTTTGGCGGCCTGGGTATAACTGCCGAAATATTCTACTGCTTTCTGCCAGGAAGAGCCGGCGGCGGCTCCTGCACAGATCAGAACTACATTCCAGAGAAAGCTGCCCAGTAAAGTCATCCAGAGAAACCTTCCAAAAGCCATGCCCGCCATTCCAGCCGGAACAGAGATCAGACTGCGGACAATAGGGATAAAGCGGCAGAGGAATACAGTATAATTCCCTTTGCTGTCAAACCAGTCTGCGGCTTTTTGAAGGTCAGATTTTTTTAGATGCAGTATTCTTCCGGCCTGGCCGGAAAGAAAGGCATCCAGCCTTTCGGGAGATAAAAGACGGCCTGCCTGGTAGAGGATAATTGCCCCGCCTGCACTTCCGGCAGTGGCAGAGAGAACGGCTCCAGGTATGGCCATTTTGGTATATGTAGTCATAAATCCTCCGAAAGTAAGAATGACTTCTGAAGGGATAGGAGGAAAAAGATTTTCTGCCAGAATTAAAAGGGCCATGCCCAGGTATCCATAATTGTTCATAATCTCCAGTATCCATTTTTCCATAAATAAAAAACCTGTTTTTTACTATACTATGCAGTAAAAAACAGGTTATTCGTCTTTTTTTACCGTGCGCCGCCCTTCGAGACTCTCCCATGGACGTTACCTCTACAGTTAACTCGGCCCAGGCACCCTTACGGCACACAGAAGGTTCTGCTTAGTGCTGCTGCATTCCTGCCCTGACACGGTTCACAGATTCCTGTTGCGTAAGACCCAAACGTCAACGCCACTTATAGAGGGCAGCTCCACAGAAAGAAATCCCTCGGTTTGGCATCACCCCTGCTGTAGCGGATTGCAGGTACAGGGCACCGCTATCTCCCCGGCTGCACGGTGTTTACAGTATAGCGGTTTTTAAATGGCTTGTCAACATAACATTCAGCAAAATTTTTTTGTTGAGCCCCCTGGGAAAATATAATATAATAGGTTTAGCTGAGGGGATAAAGCATAGTTTTATCCGCTGTGCAGATACTAATAAAGATGGGATGTGGAAAAAATGAAAAGAATCGGTTTGCTTACAAGCGGCGGTGACTGCCAGGCATTAAATGCCACCATGCGAGGCGTTGTAAAGGGTCTCAGCACCAATCTGGAAGAACTGGAAGTTTATGGTTTTGACGATGGCTATAAGGGCCTGATCTATGGCAACTACAGAATGCTGTCATCTAAGGACTTTTCAGGGATACTTACCAGGGGCGGCACTATTCTGGGAACTTCCCGCCAGCCTTTTAAGCTTATGCGGGTTCCTGATGAGAGAGGCCTTGACAAAGTAGAGGCTATGAAACAGACTTATCATAAGCTGCGTCTGGACTGTCTGGTCATCCTGGGAGGAAACGGAACGCAGAAAACAGCCAATCTGCTGAGAGAAGAAGGATTGAATATTATCCATCTGCCAAAGACCATTGACAACGATATCTGGGGCACAGATATGACTTTCGGGTTCCAGAGTGCTGTAAACATTGCTACAGATGTTATCGACTGTATTCACACAACGGCGGCATCCCACAGCCGTGTGTTCATTGTGGAGATCATGGGACATAAAGTGGGATGGGTAACTCTTCACGCAGGTATCGCAGGAGGAGCCGATATTATCCTGATTCCGGAAATCCCTTATGACATCGACAAAGTTGTAGAGGCCATCAATAAGAGAAATAAAGCCGGAAAAGGCTTTACCATCCTGGCGGTGGCAGAGGGAGCAGTTTCCAAAGAAGATGCAAAGCTTTCCAAAAAAGAGCTGAAGAAAAAACAGGAAGAAGACAAAAAGAAATATCCCTCTGTAGCCTATAAACTGGAAGATGAGCTTCAGAAGAAATTAAATCTGGATATCCGTATTACCATTCCAGGACATACTCAGAGAGGCGGAAGCCCCTGCCCATACGACAGAGTTCTTTCTACCAGACTGGGCTCTGAGGCAGCCAAGCTGATCCTTAATGACCAGTATGGATATATGGTGGGAATTGTCAACGGCAAGGTAAAGAAAGTGCCTCTGGAAGAATGCGCCGGAAAGTTAAAGATGGTTTCTCCAGATGAGCAGCTTGTACAGGATGCAAAGCGTATCGGCATCAGCTTTGGTGACTAAGCTTTTACATAATCACAGGCAGCAAAAAGGAGAATTTACATGAGCTATACTGCTCTTTACCGAAAGTTCCGTCCTCAGAACTTTGAAGATGTTAAGGGACAGGAACACATTGTGACAACATTGAAGAACCAGATCAAAGCTGACAGAATCGGTCATGCTTATCTTTTCTGCGGGACACGGGGAACCGGAAAGACCACTATCGCAAAGATACTGGCCAGAGCGGTGAACTGTGAACATCCCGTAGACGGAAGTCCCTGCAATGAATGCCCTGCCTGCCGGGCAATCAATGCAGGCACTTCTATGAATGTGATAGAAATCGACGCTGCTTCTAACAACGGTGTGGATAATATCAGAGAAATCCGGGAAGAAGTGGCTTACCGCCCTGCCCAGGGACGCTATAAAGTATACATCATAGACGAGGTTCATATGTTATCAACAGGAGCTTTTAATGCCCTGCTGAAAACACTGGAGGAACCTCCTTCTTATGTAATCTTCATTTTGGCTACTACAGAGGCCCACAAGATTCCCATCACCATTCTTTCCAGGTGTCAGAGATATGACTTTAAGCGTATTACTGTAGAAACCATAGCAGACCGGCTTATGGAGCTGATGGAGAAGGAAGGAAACGATGTAGAGGAAAAGGCAATCCGCTATATCGCCAAGGCAGCTGACGGCTCCATGCGTGATGCCCTGTCTCTTTTGGACCAGTGCATCGCTTTTTACCTGGGGGAGAAGCTGACTTATGAAAAGGTCCTGGAGAATCTGGGAGCTGTGGATACAGAGGTGTTCAGCAGACTGCTGAGGGAAATTCTGGCCCAGCATACTTCTCAGGTTATAGGAATACTGGAGGACCTGATCATAAAAGGACGGGAGCTGGGACAGTTTGTTACGGATTTTATCTGGTATCTCAGGAATCTGCTTCTTATTTCTGCCTCAGATAATCCTGAAGAGGCAGTAGATGTATACAGGGAAAATCTGGAACGGATGAAAGAAGAAGTCCAGATGGTGGATACGGAGACCCTTATGCGGTATATCCGGGTATTTTCCCAGTTGTCTAATGAACTTCGCTATGCTTCCCAGAAAAGGGTACTGGTGGAGATTGCTCTGATAAAGCTGTGCCAGCCGGTGATGGAGACTAATCTGGACTCTCTCTTCGACAGGGTCCGGGTACTGGAAGAAAAACTCAGCGACCCCGGACTTTTTGCCTCAGTGCAGAACCGGGGAGGGGAAGGCAGAGACAGAAGATATGAGGAGGCAGGAAACCTTAGTCAGGGGCTCAAAGGAGAAGAGATTCCCCCGGAAAAGAAGCCGGCTAAGGCAGCGCCGGAGGATCTGCAGTATGTAAAGAAAAACTGGAACTCTATTATCAGAGAGACGAAAGGGCTTTTTCAGCAGATGCTCCTGGAATCCACTCCCAAATATGACGGAAATACCGGGGCGCCGGTTTTGTATGTGGAATTCCGGAATTTTCTGGCTCAGACATGTATTGACAATCCGGAAAATCTGCAGGTACTGAAACAGGCCATACAGAAAAAGATCGGGAAAGATCTGGAAGTGAAGATGGTCCTGAAAAAAGACGAGCCGGGAGCCGGAGGAGGAAATCTGGCAGATATCTCTGTAGATGAGATGCTCCGGCAGAATATCCATATGGATGTCACTGTGGAAAATATAGAAGATGATGAAGATTAGGAGGAAATAACAGAATGGCAAAAAGAGGAGGATTTCCTGGAGGCATGATGCCGGGAAACATGAATAATTTAATGAAGCAGGCCCAGAAGATGCAGCGGCAGATGGAAGAAAATCAGAAGGCCCTTGAGGAAAAGGAATTTACTGCTGCAGCAGGCGGCGGAGCCGTAGAAGTTACGATTTCCGGTAAAAAAGAAGTGACAAAGGTGAAGCTGGCAGAAGAAGTGGTAGATCCAGACGATATCGAGATGCTGGAAGACCTGATCATGGCGGCAACTAATGAAGCTCTCCGTAAAGTAGAGGAAGAGTCTGCGGCAGTTATGTCTAAGCTGACAGGAGGCCTGGGCGGCGGATTTCCTTTCTAAATTTGTACAACACTGCCGGAATTCCCGGATTTGTACGAAAGTAAAGGAGAGAATAAGTTGGAGTATTACAGCAGTCATATTAATAAGTTAATAGAAGAATTTTCCAGATTGCCGGGCATTGGTGCAAAATCTGCACAGCGCCTGGCCTTCCACGTTTTAAATATGCCCAAAGACCAGGTGGAAAGCCTGGCCAGGTCCATTATAGATGCAAAGGAAAATGTACAGTACTGTAAGTGCTGCTATACCCTTACAGACCAGGAAATCTGCCCCATCTGCAGCAATCCCAAGAGAGATAAAAAGGTGATCATGGTGGTGGAGAATACCAGGGACCTGGCGGCCTATGAAAAAACAGGAAAGTTTGATGGGGTGTACCATGTGCTCCACGGGGCTATATCCCCCATGCTTGGCATTGGTCCAGATGACATTAAACTAAAGGAACTGATGGAGCGGATTTCCCAGCAGGATGTGGAAGAGGTGATCATTGCTACCAATTCCAGCCTGGAGGGAGAGACTACAGCTATGTATATCAGTAAGCTTCTGAAGCCTGCAGGTATTAAGGTGACCAGGATTGCCAGCGGGGTGCCGGTAGGAGGAGATTTGGAATATATTGATGAGGTAACACTTCTCAGAGCCCTGGAGGGAAGAGTGGAACTGTAGAAAGGGTGAGAAGGCCAAAATGAGAAAAAAGGTAACTTCCACAGACATTGCCAAAGCGGCGGGAGTATCCCAGGCTACAGTGTCTATGGTGCTGAACAAAAAGTATAATGTATCCTTTTCACGGGAAACTGTGGAAAAGGTAGAACAGGCGGCCAGAGAGCTGGGCTATGTACTGCCTAAAAGGCGGGGAACAAAAAACAGCAAAAACAGCCGGCTGATCGTTGTCTTCTGCCCTACTTTGACAAATCCTTACTATGTAATGCTGCTCCAGGGAATTGAGACAGTGGCAAAGGAGAAGGGATATGGGGTCTTTACCTGCAACACCCAGAGGGAACTGAAAATAGAGGAACAGTACCTGCGGATGATGCCCGGCGTGGCTCCGGCAGGAATCATCTATACCTGTAATCCCAGCTATGCCTTTATGGACCAGGTAGAGGAACTTGCAGAAAAGATTCCCCTTGTGATCATCAGCAACCGGGAGAGAGTAAAGGTAGACGCCATAAACCAGGACAATACCAAGGTAGGAAGTCTCATGGCAAGACATCTGCTCAATCTGGGACACAGAAAGGTAGCCTTTATTGCGCCGCCCCTTACCAAGAGACAGCAGCAGCGATCCAGACGAGTAGAAGGCTTTGTGAAAGAGTATGAGAAGGAAGGACTTACGGATTCTGTGATCATTAAGGCGGCAGATGATATCTGGGATGAAGTCCTGCCCAGCATAGATTCAGAGTACCGTATCGGCTATAACCTCACCAGGGAACTGCTTTCTGAGCGCAGAGATATAACGGCTATTGCAGGTCTTAATGACATGATTGCTTTTGGGATCATTGACGCTCTTCAGGAAGAAAAGCTGAAAGTGCCGGGAGATGTATCTGTCATCGGCTGTGACAATATTATTTTTTCCAGAATGTCTCACATGTCTCTGACAACCATCGAGCATTTTGTGCCTCTGAAGGGAAGAGATGCCTGCGACATCATCATGCGGAAAATAGAGTCTGCCCGGAATGCATATTCAGAAAACCAGCCTACCAGCATCTATCATATTGAGTATCAGCCTAAGTTGATCGTCCGGAAAACAACCGGATATGCCAGGCAGAAAAATAAATAAATTAAATGAAATAGAAAAAAATATTAATAATAAATATATGCAGATGGGTAGAAAAACCTTGGAAACAATAGGAGGCCCTCCTTTGAAACTGAGAAATGTATTAATAAAACAGAACTATATTAATAATTTTACATATTAATAACAGAAACACCTCTTGCAGAGAATTAGTTTAAGGCGTAAACTATATTCAAGAACAAATAAATCGCCAAGAGCGTAAACGGAGGTAAAGAATTATGAAGTTTTTTATTGACACAGCCAAGGTTGAGGACATCAGAAAAGCAAATGATATGGGAATTATCTGCGGTGTTACAACAAATCCATCACTGATTGCAAAAGAAGGCCGTGACTTCAATGAAGTTATTAAAGAGATCACATCTATTGTAGACGGACCTATCAGCGGCGAGGTAAAGGCTACTACCACAGACGCAGAAGGCATGATCAAAGAGGGCCGTGAGATTGCAGCTATCCATCCGAATATGGTAGTAAAAATCCCAATGACTACAGAGGGATTAAAGGCTGTGAAGGTACTGGCTTCAGAAGGAATCAAGACAAACGTAACATTGATTTTTACAGCAAATCAGGCGCTGCTGGCTGCCAGAGCAGGAGCAACCTATGTATCTCCGTTTTTAGGAAGACTGGATGATATTTCTACAGACGGTGTAGAACTTATTGAGACTATCGCAGACATCTTCGCAGTAGCAGATATTTCTACAGAAATCATTGCTGCCAGCGTTCGCCATCCGGTTCACGTAACACAGTGTGCTCTTGCAGGAGCGGATATTGCCACAGTTCCTTACAAAGTACTGGAGCAGATGACACATCACCCATTGACAGACGCAGGTATTGAGAAATTTAAAAAGGATTATATCGCAGTATTTGGGGAATAATCAAATTTCAGGAGGAAAATAAATGAACAAGTTAGAACTTCAGAAGACAGCTAACGAAATCCGCAAGGGCATCGTCACAGCTGTACATTCTGCAAAAGCGGGACATCCCGGCGGGTCTTTATCCGCGGCAGACTTATTTACTTACTTATATTTTGAAGAGATGAATATTGATCCCAAGGATCCGAAAAAAGCAGATAGAGACCGGTTCGTTCTTTCCAAAGGCCATACAGCTCCTGGTTTATATTCTACTCTTGCATACAGAGGCTATTTTCCTGTAGAGGATTTGAAGACTCTCCGTCATCTGGGTTCCTATCTTCAGGGACATCCGGATATGAAACACATTCCCGGAGTGGATATGTCCAGCGGTTCTTTAGGACAGGGAATCTCTGCGGCAGTAGGAATGGCTTTAGGCGCTAAGCTGGACGGTGATTCTTACAGAGTGTATACTCTCCTGGGAGATGGAGAAATCGAAGAAGGCCAGGTTTGGGAGGCTGCTATGTTTGCAGGCCACAGAAAACTGGACAACCTGGTTGTGATCGTAGATAATAACGGGCTGCAGATTGATGGTAAAATTGAGGACGTATGCTCCCCATATCCTATTGATAAAAAATTCGAAGCATTTAACTTCCATGTGATCAATGTTGCCGATGGCAATGATTTTGACCAGCTGAAAGCAGCTTTTGATGAAGCTAAGACCGTAAAGGGAATGCCTACAGCCATTGTCATGAAGACTGTAAAAGGAAAAGGCGTATCCTTCATGGAAAACGAAGTAGATTGGCATGGAAAAGCTCCTAACGACGAGCAGTATGAAACAGCAATGGCAGATTTGGAAAAGGCAGGTGAAGCATTATGTCAGAAGTAAAGAAAATCGCTACAAGAGAGAGCTATGGAAACGCCCTGGTAGAGCTGGGCAAGAAATATGAGAATCTGGTAGTTCTGGATGCAGACCTGGCAGGTGCTACAAAAACTGGTACCTTTAAGAAAGCTTTTCCAGAACGCCATATTGACTGTGGTATCGCAGAATCTAATATGATGGGAATTGCAGCAGGACTTTCTACAACAGGAAAAGTTCCTTTTGCAAGTACCTTTGCTATGTTTGCAGCAGGACGTGCTTATGAGCAGGTTCGTAACTCTATCGGCTATCCTCATTTAAATGTGAAGATCGGAGCTACTCACGCAGGAATTTCTGTAGGTGAGGATGGAGCTACTCATCAGTGTAATGAAGACATTGCTTTAATGCGCACAATCCCAGGAATGGTAATCCTGAATCCGTCTGATGATGTAGAAGCAAAGGCTGCAGTGGAAGCTGCATATAACCATCAGGGACCAGTATATCTTCGCTTCGGAAGACTTGCAGTACCGGTGATCAACGACAAACCGGATTACAAGTTTGAGATTGGAAAAGGAATTGTCCTGAGAGAAGGCAAAGACGTTACAATCTTCGCTACAGGATTATGTGTAAACGAGGCACTGGTTGCAGCAGAAAAACTGGCTGCTGACGGCGTAGATGCAAAGGTTATCAATATCCATACCATCAAACCTCTTGATGAGGAACTGGTAGTGAAAGCTGCACAGGAGACAGGCAAAGTTGTTACAGTAGAGGAACATTCTGTTATCGGCGGCCTGGGCGGTGCAGTTGCAGAAGTTCTCGCTGAGAAAGCACCTACAAAGATGCTGCGCATTGGTATCAACGATGTGTTCGGCGAATCCGGCCCGGCTGTACAGCTTCTGGCAAAATACGGAATCGATGCAGAAGGCATCTATGAAAAGGTTAAAGCTTTTGTATAAAAGAAAATAGAAAAAATAGCAGAAAAGGAGCCGCTTCATTAAACAGAGAAGGAAAAATTCCCGTCCTGTTTAGTGGAGCGGCTTTTTTATGTCTGGACGCTGATCCTGGCAGTTCCATAGAAGTAACGGCGGTAGGCCAGGAGGATTCCAAAGACAATGGCGTCTGCCATGCGGACTACTGTAGACAGCTTTGTGGTCTGAAGATTAAAATGGTCAAAATTTCCGGCGGAATTTACTATGCCGGTTATGGAGATATCTCCTACGGGAGGCAGCTTTTTCTTGACGCCCAGCCCCGGCTCCAGGGCACCTCTGGAAATAGTGAGGCATCCTGTGTGTTTTCTGGTTCCCAAAGAGGCGTCAACAGCGATCACCAGGCTGTCCGGGTGGCGCAGATTAATTTCTTCAATGGTCTCCCTGAGATTCAGGGCATGGACTGGATTGGATAAAGTCCCATACACATATGCAGAGGACAGTCCCTGCCGGGACAGACTGTGACCCACCAGAGGACCTAAGCTGTCACCAGTGATCCTGTCGCTGCCGATACAGACAAAAACCAGTTCCCGGAAGTTCTCCTCATAAGAAGAAAGAAAATCAAAGAGAATAGCGCCAAGTTTGATGCCGGCCCCATTATTTTCAATGTAATACATAGAATCTTTTTTTATGGACATAGGAATCTAACCTTTCTGAAACCAATTTCATGCTTTTATTCTGTCCGTTTTTCATTTCCTTATCCCTGTAAATTTTGTCGTTAAAAAAATTAGTTTCCCTGCTGAATCTGATAAATTTCGCAGAAAGAATGTGCTATCCTTTTCATCAAAAAGGGGTGAATATTACATGATAGAAATTGTCTATGAAAAGGAAAAACAAAAGTCTGAGGGGAACGAAAGCTTTTTCCGTATTCCCAATAACATACGCCAGATAGGAGAAGTGGGAGGAACACAGAAAATCTATATAGAAGATTATGCGTATACTTATCTTTGTAGAATCTCATCTGAGAATTTATCCAGAGGAATAGGAGCCATATTGCTGGGACAGGCCAACTGGAAAGAGGGAGTTTCCTACCTGTTTGTTAAAAGTGCAGTGGCCCTTCCTGATATGGAAGTCAGTGAAGAACATCTGGAGTTTACACAGGAAATCTGGAATCATGTATACGAAAAGAACAAAGAGTATTTTCCGGACCAGGAAGTGGTAGGCTGGTTCCTGTCTATTCCAGGATGCTCTATGGAGCTTCATCAGGTTATCTGTCAGACCCACCTGGACCATTTTGGAGGCAGTGATAAGATTCTGTTTGTCATGGAGCCTCTGGAAAAAGAGGAGGCATTTTACCGTTATGAAGAAGGACGGATGTCCAGGCAGAGCGGATTTTATGTTTACTATGAAAAAAATGAACCCATGCATAACTTTCTTATTGCTCAGAATCAGAAGATGGAGAAAAAAAGCGAGGAGGTAGATGATTCTGCAGTACACAGCTTTCGAAAGAAAGTAGAAAAAAATATTCAGCAGGAAAAGTCCAAGACAGGATTCCCAGTAATGAAAGCTGCGGGAATCTGCACAGCAGTAGCTGTGCTGGCAGTGGGAGTGCTGTATTTGAACGACTACCAGAAACTTCAAAGTGCCAGAGAGGTTCTTGCGGATATTGACCAGGAAAATCAGGGGACTGTCCAGGAAGAGACAACACCGGTAAACGGAAATGTCACCAGGGAAAATGAAGAAATTGATAAAGAAAACAGCGCCAGTGGAGAATCGGAACAGAATACTGCAGAAGATGATACCATATCCCAAGAAGAGGAGACTGACCAGACACAGGAAGAAACCGACCAGATACAGGAGACAGAGACCGGGGAGGAGGGCTCTTCTCAGGCATCAGTTGAGATCCACCCTTCCTATACCATTCAGCAGGGAGACACCATAACAAAAATCAGCATAAAAACTTATGGAAGCACAGAAAAGGTCAGGGAAATCTGCGAATTAAATAATCTGTCAGTAAATGACCTTATCTATCCGGGACAAAAAATTTTACTCCCGTAAAGTTTTGTGTTATACTAACCCTGAATCGACACCATGGAAATTCAGTAAGATTACGGAAAAGTATAGATAATACACTAGGGAAGAAATGTATGAATATAAAAAATATTATGAATTTTAGAAGGGAAGATTCGGAAGAGAATAAGCTTTTGGATTTTTGGCATTTCCTGAAGGCGAGACGTCCGAAAAAATCGGTGGTAATTCTGACAGCGGTGCTCATTGCTGTTATAGCAGGGATTTTTATCGTTTTTAATCATGTAGATGAGAATTATGATGTGCTTTCCACAATGGAAAATGAGGATACACAGTCTTCGGAGTATATAGAATTTGGCGACAACCTGCTGAAATACGGAAATGAAAGTGTTTCTCTTTTGTCCCAATCAGGAGATACCCTATGGGACCAGTCGTATGATATGAGCGATCCGGTCTCCAGTATCAGAGGCGATATGGCGGCTATCTATGACAGACGGGGTACCTCCATGTATATAATTG
This sequence comes from Blautia sp. An46, assembly GCF_002161645.1. NCBI lineage: Bacteria > Bacillati > Bacillota > Clostridia > Lachnospirales > Lachnospiraceae > Blautia > Blautia sp. An46. The sequence goes on from NZ_NFIF01000011.1 coordinate 126,036, forward strand.
AAGCAGATGGTCCTGTTGGGCCGGTAACAACGGATTTTCCTATTGTGAAGGCAGAGGTGACGGAGAGCGGTTCCGTAGCCGCTATCCTGGAGGATGGAGAAAGAACCTGGATAAACTATTATGCATCTGATGGCAGCCTCATAGTAGAAAACCAGACACGAATGGAAAATAATGGATATCCCCTGGATCTGGCGGTTTCACCAGATGGTACGATTATCGGAGTCAGCTATCTTTTGGTGGAATCTGGAGAAATTTCAACCCAGGTGGTTTTTTATAACTTTGGACAGGCAGGCCAGGGAAAGGTAGATAATGTAGTTGCAGAATTTACATATGAAGATACATTGGTTCCAGATTTGGTATATTTCAGTGACGGTACCTGTGTGGCTTTCAGAGATGACGGATTTTCTGTTTTCCAGGGAGGAGATACCCCAGAGGAAAGAGAAAGTATAGAAATAGATACCCAGCTGATCAGCCTTTTTTATAATGAAGAGTATTTTGGAATTGTCACCGATGGAGAAGAGCAGGGAAACTCATACTTTATGACTTTATATGATTCTTCGGGCAGAGAAAAGTGTTCACAGGGATTTGATATGGATTATCAAAGCATTTCCATCAGCGGAGAGAAGATTATTCTTAGCAGCGGTACACAGGTAGAAATGTATAACTTCAACGGAAGACTGAAGTTCCGGGGAGACTTTTTAGAAGGAACTGTGAAAAATCTGTTCCAGATGTCCAGGAACCGTTATCTGCTGATCTCTGATGAAGGAGTCCATATGATCCGTTTGGCATGGTAGCAGAAGACAGACACGAAAGACAGGTGAAGATATATGAATTGGTTGGCTATTGTAATACTGGCAATTCCTGTTGCTTATATTTTCAGTGGAGTACAGAGAGGAATGGTCCGTACAGGGTTTTCATTTCTTTCAGTTATCCTGACACTGATCCTGAGCTTTGCTCTGAATCCTCAGATCACAGAGTATGTTCGGGAGAAGACGCCGGTCTATGATGTGATCCAGGAAAACTGCCAGGAGAGTATTTCCAGGACTACAGAAGAAAAACTCAGTGAAGAAGCAGACACAGGAGAGCAGAATCAGTATATTCAGGGACTTCTTCTTCCGGAAAATGTAAAGGAAATTCTTATAGAGAATAATAACGCGCAGGGATATCAGCATTTCCTGGTAGAAACTTTCTCAGAATATAGTTCTCATAGTATAGCTACAATTATCGTCAGCATAATCGGGATGCTTCTGACCTTTCTGATAATAAGCATTGTCCTTCATATAGTTGGCGGAATCCTGAATGGAATCTTTTCCCTTCCCGTCCTGAATCTGCTGAACCGAGCAGGAGGGGCTGTGCTGGGAGCTGCTCAGGGAATCTTTGTAGTATGGATTGTTTTTCTGGTATTGTCTCTGTTCTGGGATACTTCATGGGCTCAGAGCGGTGTGACTATGATAAAAGAAAACTCTATGACCAGTTATTTATATGAACACAATCTGCTTGCTGAACTTTTATCAGGACTATTATAAAAGGAAGTCAGGGATGCATATCATAAAGATGTGCGCCCTGACTTTTTTATCAAGTTGATGATGGTTTTCTGCTTCTTTGCCAGTAGGATTTTAGCCTGTGATCAGGGGGATATGTCTTGAAAAAGAAAAAAATAAAAAAAGTTATTGAAAGTTGTTGACAAATGGAAAATGCTGTGGTATTCTAACATAGCTGTCAGCGAGAGCGGTGCTCTCAGGAACTTCTGAAAATCTTGAAAAAAGAAATTTTCAAGAAAATGAAAAAAGTTCTTGACAAGCCAGAAAAGATGTGATAATCTAATATGGCTGTCGCAAGACAGGGACC